>JBCDHO010000061.1:0-9797 GCA_038749855.1 Pseudomonadota bacterium | reverse complement strand
CTCGAACTGATCGAAGAAGAGGCCTGATCTCTTCAATCTGTTTCGCGATCACAAGCGCTTTGAGCGCTATCGATGGACCGATGTCGTGGCGCGGCTCGCCAGCGTGACTGATGAGCGCAACATCACACTCTGGCGCTTCGAAGACCTTCGTCAGCTCATGAGCATGCTGATTCAGCACCTCACGGCTGAAAGCGATGTCCAAGCCCTGTTCGATGCCTACCCAAAGTCCGTGACTCGCCCCTCACTGTCAGCAACAGCGATGAAAGCACTCCGAGAAGCAGATCGGGTACCGATGGAGAAAAAGCAAAGGGCGCGGCTGGTCAACGACCTGCTGAACAAGTATCCCGCCGGCGAAAGGCAGCAAAAGTTCGACCCCTGGAGAGCGGGAGAAAAACAACAACTTCAAGATCGATACCGGGATGACGTTGAATCCATCCGGCGACGGTTTCCTTCGATCCAGTTCCTTTCACCCTGACCTCAACGCCGCAGCGGGGCTCAAGACAGTCACCACAGCGTGTAGCGATATCGTTTCAAGCTCGACTTTGCTTTACCGAGAGGCAAGGATCTGATTCCCGGGCCTTATGAAAATGCCCAGGAATATCCCTTCCAGTCACCGACAAAGCCGGGCTTGAGCGTTAGTGGCAACGGCCGCGGCTGCACTACCCAGGAAAGTCGCTTCGATGTGCTCGAGGTGGAGCGCGACATGGATGGAAAGCTCACTCAGTTTGCGGCAGATTTCGTGTATTTCTGAGGTTTGCAGCCCGACCCAGGCGCCTTACGCGGCTCTATTCGCTACCAGGCGTCCTCTCAGGACACTTTTCCGCCCCCGCCGGACACTGACAATGACCAGGTGCTCGACACAATAGACAACTGCGTTGATACCCCCAACACAGAGCAAACAGACACGGATCGCGATGGAAGCGGCGATGCGTGCGATCCCGAGTACACAGACACCTTCATAAGACTACAAGCTGAGGGGGGCACCGTATCGATGGGGGCGAAGATCTGACCTTCTTCATAATCGATGGGCGCTTCACAGCGACACTCCTTGAGCCAAATGTGATGCAGATATATTTCGATGGAGATGACCTCTGGCGGTTCGCGTTTTCCACGCCTGCGGGCACCACACTCCAGGTCGGTTCTTACCCCAACGCCGCGAAATCACCGGGCCATAATCCGGAAGATCCCGGGATGAGCGTTACCGGACCCTTTAGCTCATGCACCAGGCAAAAGGGCAGTTTTGAGATCAGGGAGCTCGAGCTCGGCGAAGCTGGTGAGGTCAACAAGTTCGTGGTGGTCTAATTTAAACAGTGTGAAGGTGCTTCACCGTGGGCACTGCGAGGCCAAATCAACTTTACTGCCTGGCAGTTCATATTTTGGGACTCGTTCGAATAGTTGTCTCGTAAGGACGCCTCGGCCAGGCCGCCGTCAGCGCCGTGACCCTCTACCATCTCGCTTTCTTTGAGCACGCCTGTGAGCTCTTTCACACGCTCTTCCGAGCGCTGACCGATGTGCAACCCCATCCCCTACGCCGCTGACCACTGCGGCAACCTGTGACCCAACCCACAGCGAGAAACCCTGGACTGAACTAAGCTGATGCAAAGCGCTGAGGAAACACCATGGCGAGAACCGCGGGAATTATCCAATCCATTAATGCAGCCTGGCGACTGGTCCAGGAGACCGGGTTCATGGACGTCAACCGTGGTCTGAATACGGAAAGCTGGCAGCGCAATCTGAACGGGGCCGCGCGCGAACTGAACGAAGCCGCCGACTCACTCACGGCCCGGGACAACCGAGACGCCTATGGCGAACTCAACAACGAGCAGCGCATGGCGCTATGGTCTGCGATCCTGGCCAGCGAGCAGCCGGCGATCGGAGTCCGCATTATTAGCGCGCTCGGTGTGCGCTACAGCAACATTCCCCAGGATTTGGGCGCAGCGGAAAGCGCGCTGTCCTCCCGAGCGAACGGATTTCCTGTGCGGCACCTGAGGACCATGGCCCAGCGCATTCGCAACGCGGCACCGGACCGCGCCTCGGTGGTGGAGCGCCGGGCCGCCGAAGCCGGTGACCCGCCACCGCGCGAGGTCACTCGGGATGAAGCGGAGCTGTACCAGCGCATCATGCTCCGGGCCATGCAGTTATCGGAGCGGGAAGCCTCCTCCTACCGCAACGCCGGAGACGCTGCCCTCGGCGCCTTCGGTGCCAGCTTGATGCCGCCCAATTCCGTGGAATCCTGGGCCCAGGGTGAGGTGGAAGGACGAAGCCTGAGCATTCTTTTCGGAGAACGCGCCAACACCGCAGGTCTGGTTTTCTCGGCGCTGCGTGCCGTCAATGACGGCCTCGATGCACACCGCCGCCTGCGGGATGATGAGTACCGACTGCAGCACTGGGTCCGGGAGGTGTGTCTGCGAGAGAGCGATGGGAGCGCCCAGCAGGGACTCGCCCTTTTCCAACGCTTACAGGACATTCTCGAACGGTTGAACGGCTGGCTGGAGTGGCTGGATCGGCATCGCGACCACCCGGCCTACAACCCGCCCGGTGGTGTCATTCGCGCCGCACCGACCGCCAGTTTGCAAGGGGGCGCATCCGGCGCCGGGCGCCGCTCAGGACCGGTGCACGGCTCGATCCGCGGACCCAGTCAGCGTGGCCCCTCAGGGATGGCATAAGCGGCGGGAATTTTCAGGAGCAAAGGCTTACTTGCTAGGTGTCTGATCCGGGGGAGTGCAGGATCAGCGCGACAAACCAAACGGATCGATCCACAGCGCTTCATGGGCCTTCACCTTCAGGCCACCCTCAAAGTTAGAGATTTGAGCGTCGATCAGCATGACTGAGGCTTGATCCAACTTGATCTCCATCTGACCTTGGAACGCTTGAGCCGGCAACGCCCCTGGGCTCGCGGCGGCAATGACGAAAGGAACACTCTCTGGAATAATCATTTCAACGTCGCCGATGAACTTGGTGGTCGCATGATCATGCGAACCTTCAACAACATTCGCGCTGATCTGCACACCTTTTGAGGCCGATGTCATCGAACTTAGAAAGAGGCTTCCAGCAAGTGCCACAACCATAATCAGCGACATCGCCGCCAGACGTGCTCGACGCTGAAACTTCGGAGAATTCGTTTCCACATTTTGCTGGAGTTCACCGATTTCCATGGCAAAAGCGGACGCAAGTGCCTTGGCCGTCTCCAAGGAAGCGTTTCCCTCATTTTCGACCCGCTGGACCGTACGGTGACTGATTCCCGCCACCAGGGCCAAGTGTTCTTGGCTCCAAGCCCTTCGGCCTCTAAGCTCAACGATTAGGCTCGCGTCCAACCTCATATCCCTTGCTCCGACCGGCATCAATTAGGGAAAAGTCATGATAGCAATCGCGGTTCAAATGAAGTACGACAGAATCACGCCAGTGCGACGACGAACGGACGCCGAGGTGATCTGATCGCTAGCGACAAGCGAGCCGAATGACCTTTTGGTCTTTTAATACTGGTTAACCACGTCTTGGTCGCGCGATGGAAAAAAAAACGGCGCCCGAAGGCGCCGTTTTCATCGAACGTTGGAATCCAGGCTCAGTCGCCCTTTGCCGCTTCCTTCATGGACAGGCGGATACGGCCCTGCTTGTCGACTTCCAGGACCTTCACCTTCACGATCTCGCCTTCCTTGACCACGTCGGTGACCTCTTCCACGCGCTCTTCCGAGAGCTGGGAGATGTGCACCAGACCGTCGCGGCCTGGCGTCAGGGAAACGAAGGCGCCGAAGTTCATGATCTTGATGACCTTGCCTTCGAAGATCTGTCCCGGCTCGATGTCGGCCGTGATCTGTTCGATGCGCTTGCGCGCCTCGTCGCCAGCGGCCTTGTCCACGGAACCGATCGTGATCGTGCCGTCATCGTCGATGTCGATGGTGGCGCCGGTCTCTTCGGTGATGGAACGGATGGTGACACCGCCCTTACCGATCACGTCGCGGATCTTGTCCGGGTGGATCTTCATGGTCATCAGGCGCGGGGCGAACTCGCTCATCTCGGCGCGCGGCGCGTCGATGACCTTGTTCATTTCGCCGAGGATGTAGTTCCGACCTTCATTGGCCTGGGCCAGCGCGATCTTCATGATTTCCTCGTTGATGCCTTCGATCTTGATGTCCATCTGCAGAGCGGTGATGCCCTCAGCCGTACCGGCCACCTTGAAGTCCATGTCACCCAGGTGGTCTTCGTCACCCAGAATGTCGGACAGGACGGCGAAGCGATCGCCTTCCTTCACCAGGCCCATGGCGATACCCGCCACCGGGGCCTTGATCGGCACGCCGGCGTCCATCATGGACAGGGAAGAACCACACACGGAGGCCATGGAGCTCGAGCCGTTGGACTCGGTGATTTCGGAGACTACGCGGATCACGTAGGGGAACGCATCCGGCGCCGGCAGCACGGCGGAGATACCGCGGCGCGCCAGGCGGCCGTGGCCGATCTCGCGACGCTTCGGACCACCCATGAAGCCGGTCTCGCCCACGCAGAACGGCGGGAAGTTGTAGTGCAGCATGAACGGGTCTTTGTATTCCCCGGTCACCGCATCGATGATCTGCGCGTCGCGCGTGGTGCCCAGCGTGACCGTTACGATAGCCTGCGTTTCACCACGGGTGAACAGCGCGGAGCCGTGGGTCCGCGGCAGCACGCCGGTCTCCACGGTGATCTGGCGTACATCCGTCGGTGAACGGCCGTCGATTCGCGGCGCACCGGACAGGACCCGCTCGCGGACCAGGGTCTTCTCGACCTTGGAGAAGTAGCCTGCCACGTCACCGCTGGACGGCTTGCTGTCGTCTTCATCGTCGGCCAGCTGCTCGATCACGGCCGCCTTCGTGGCGCTGACCGCGTCACGGCGGGCCATCTTGTCGGCGATGTCGTAGGCGGCAGCCAGACCTTCCTGGGCCGCGCCTTCGACCTGGGCCAGCAGGGCCTCGTCGATGGCCGGCGCTTCCCAGTCCCACTTCTCAACGCCGACTTCGGCGCAGAGTTCGTTGATGGCGTTGATGACCACCTGCTGGGCTTCGTGGCCGAAGGTCACGGCGCCGAGCATCACGTCTTCCGGCAGCAGGTCCGCTTCGGACTCCACCATCAGCACGGCCTTGTCCGTACCAGCAACCACCAACTCGAGCTTGGACTCGGCCAGCTGGGTGGCCGTCGGGTTCAGCACGTACTCGCCGTTGATGTAACCGACCTTGGCGGCGGCAATCGGGCCGGCGAAGGGCATGCCGGACAGGGCCAGGGCGGCGGAAGCGCCGATCATGGCCGGGATGTCACCGTCGACTTCCGGGTTGGCGGAAACCAGGTTGGCCGTCACCTGGACTTCGTTCAGGAAGCCCTTCGGAAACAGCGGGCGAACCGGCCGGTCGATCAGGCGGCAGGTCAGGACTTCTTTCTCGGTCGGGCGACCTTCGCGTTTGAAGAAACCGCCCGGGATACGTCCGGCGGCGTAGAACTTTTCCTGGTAGTTGACCGTCAGCGGGAAGAAGGACTGGCCGGGCTTGGCTTCCTTCCGCCCGACGGCGGCGACCATGACCACCGTATCGGCCATGGAGACCATCACCGTAGCGTCGGCCTGGCGGGCCACGCGGCCCGTTTCGATCGTGACCTCGTGGTCACCGAACATGAACGTCTTCGTGATTTTTTGCACGTTAAGATTCCTGAAATAAAAAAGTGAGATACGGCAAAACGCTGGCAGAACTGCGAAGTTTTGCCAGACGCTTTACCGGGTCAGATTCGACAAAAAGTCTTGAACGGGTCTTAACGACGCAGACCAAGACGACCGATCAGGTCACGGTAGCGCTCGATGTCCTTGTTCTTAAGGTAATCGAGCAGGCTACGGCGCTGATTCACCAAGCGCAGCAGGCCGCGGCGCGAGTGGTGGTCGCCCTTGTGGGTCTTGAAGTGGTCCGTCAGGTGACGAATACGCGCGGTCAGGAGTGCCACCTGCACCTCGGGGGAGCCGGTGTCGCTCTCAGAGCGCTTGTATTCCTCGACGATCTTGCTTTTTGCCTCAGCATTAAAAGACATGGTTGTTCTCCATGACTAGAGCCGCGAGGCCTTTGTAAAAACCCTCAACCGCTTGGCTGGAAACTGCGTTCAATCCGCGCCAGGCGACTGGGTCTTTGCAAAGCCCTCGATGAGCCCCGGGTTTAAAGGAGCGCGTATTGTACGCGCGAAACTGGCGGGTAACAAGCCATGAAACGGTTATTTTTACAGGGTTTTTCAGGCCCGCTGGATCACCGCGAAACAGCCCTTAGCCGTCGAGCTGGAAGACCCGTTTCGGATGCACCATGCCGTCCGCGATTTCGCCGAGGCCGAGCGGAATTCTAGCGACGTCCCGGACCCGCACCCAGCCGCTGGCCGGCGCGCCTTCCGTTTCGGCGGGCGCCGGGTTACCGTTGCGAAAAGCTTGGGAACCCGGCCCATCGATCACGACCACGGGCCAGTCCGGTAAGCCCGCATCGACCGGCATCAGATGCTGCCCGAGCTCGCCTACCTTGGCGGCCTGCTCCAGGGCTTCGAGCGGCACCATGTCCTCGGCCCGAAACGGTCCAACCTGCAGCCGTTCCAGCGCAACCAGGTGCCCCACGGTGCCAAGGGCGCTCGCGATGTCCTCGGCGAGGGTCCGCACGTAGGTGCCTTTGGAGCACACCACCTCGAAACCGAGCCGCGGCGGCCGCCACTCGATCAGTTCAAGTTCGTGAATGGTGACGGGCCTGGGCTGGCGCGGAATCTCGATGCCTTGGCGCGCGTACTCGTACAGGGGTTTGCCTTCGAACTTCAGCGCCGAGTACATGGGCGGCACCTGCTCAAGCTCGCCGGTGAACTGCGCCATGACGGCACGGACCGCGTCGGGATTCACCTGCGGCAAAGGCTCCGAGGCAATGGGTTCACCGTCAAGGTCACCGGTGGTGGTCGCCTCGCCGAGGATGGCCACGGCGCGGTAGGCCTTCACGGCATCGAGGAGAAACGCGGTGGTTTTGCTCGCCTCGCCAAAGCACAGGGGCAGCAGGCCCGTGGCAAAAGGATCGAGGGTGCCCGTGTGTCCGGCCTTGCGGGCATTAAACAGGTGCCGTACACGCTGCAGGGCCTGGTTGGAGGACAGGCCGGCGGGTTTATCGAGCAGCACGACCCCGTGGACGGGGTCGCCCCGGCGGCGACGACTCAAGCCTGGGACTCGTTGTCCGTGACGTCGCCACTATCGTCGGGGACGTCGGTATCCGCTCGCGCGTCAGCATCAGCACCATCGATGGGCTCGGCATCAGCGTTGGGCTCAGCGGCTACCGCCTCCTCAATGAACTCGGCATCAGCGTTGGCATCAGCCGCGACCGCCTCCTCGATGAGCCGGTCCATGCGCTGGCCCGTCTCTACCGAGTCGTCGTGCCGGAAGTGCAGCTCCGGCACGCTGCGAATGCGCATCGCCTGACCAAGGCGACCGCGCAGGAAGCCCGCCGCCTTGTTGAGCGCCTTGAGCGAATCCCGCGCCTTCTCTTCCTCGAACACGGTGATGAATACCTTGGCGTGGGACAGGTCCCGGGAGACCTCCACGTCAGATACGCTGACGAAGCCGACCGACGGATCCTTAACCTCGAGCTGGATCAGTCGAGCGAGCTCCCGGCGCATCTCGCCGGCAACGCGCTCGGCGCGGTTGAAGTCGCGGGGCGCCAAGGGACGTTCCTCAGAGCGTCCGCGCGACTTCGATGCGCTCGAAGCACTCGATCGGGTCGCCAGGCTTCACGTGGTTGTAGTGCTTCACGCCGATCCCGCACTCGGTACCGGACTGCACTTCCTTGACGTCGTCCTTGAAGCGACGCAGGGACTCGAGCTCGCCCTCGAAGATCACCACGTTGTCGCGCAGCACGCGAATCGGGTTGTCGCGGCGCACCACGCCCTCGATGACCAGGCAACCGGCGATCGGTCCGTGGCTGGAAGAACGGAACACATCTTTCACCTCTGCCAGGCCGATGATGCTTTCCTTGGTCTCCGTGCCCAGCATGCCGGAAATGGCCGCCTTGACCTCGTCGATGGCGTCGTAGATGACGCTGTAGTAACGCAGGTCCAGGTCGTTTTCCTGGATGGACTTGCGGGCCGTGGCATCGGCACGGACGTTGAAGCCGATGATGATCGCCCCGGAGGCCTGGGCCAGGGAGGCATCGGACTCGGTGATGGCGCCCACGCCTGATGCGATGATGTTGACCTTGACGTCGTCGTTGCTCAGCTTCACCAGCGCATCGCGCAGGGCCTCGACGCTGCCCTGGACGTCGGCGCGCACCAGCAGGTTCACCTGCAGCTGCTCGTCCTTGCCCATGGAGTCGAAGAGGTTCTGCAGGTTGGCGGCCTGCTTCTCGGCCAGGCGCCCTTCCCGCTCACGCTCCTGGCGCTTGCTGGCGGCTTCGCGGGCCTTACGCTCATTGGCGGCCACGAGCACCTCGTCACCGGCCATGGGCACACCGGACAGGCCAAGAACCTGTACGGGCATGGACGGACCGACTTCGGTGGCCTTGCTGCCGCCGTCATCGAACATGGCCCGCACGCGGCCGATCTCCTGGCCGGCGAGCATCATGTCACCGTGCTTGAGCGTGCCTTCCTGGACCAGCACCGTGGCCAGCGGGCCGCGGCCCTTGTCGAGGCTGGATTCGATCACGATGCCCCGGGCGTTGCGGTCTTCCACGGCGGTGAGTTCGAGCAGCTCAGCCTGGAGGCCGATGGCCTCGATCAGGTCGTCAACGCCGTCACCGGTCGCGGCGGACACGGGGATGAACTGTTCTTCACCGCCCCAGTCGTCGGGCACCACTTCCTTGGCCGCCAGTTCACCCTTCACGCGTTCGATGTCCGCCTCGGGCTTGTCCATCTTGTTGACCGCCACGATCAGCGGCACTTCCGCCGCGCGAGCGTGTTGAATGGCTTCCTCGGTCTGGGGCATGACGCCATCGTCCGCCGCCACCACGAGGATGACGATGTCCGTGGCCTGGGCGCCGCGGGCGCGCATGGCCGTAAAGGCGGCGTGGCCCGGGGTATCCAGGAACGTGATGCCACCCTTGTCCGTATCGACGTGGTAGGCGCCGATGTGCTGTGTAATGCCGCCGGCCTCACCGGCTGCCACGCGAGACTCGCGGATGTAGTCGAGCAGGGACGTTTTGCCGTGGTCGACGTGGCCCATGACGGTCACCACCGGCGGACGCGTCACCGCGTCACCCTGGTCTTCTGACTCGTCGACGAGCAGCTCGGTCTCGATGTCCTTATCGGCCGCGGCTTTCGCTGAGTGGCCCATTTCCTCGACCACGAGGATGGCCGTGTCCTGGTCCAGTACCTGGTTGATGGTCACCATGGTGCCCATGCCCATGAGCACCTTGATCACCTCGCCCGCCTTGACAGCCATGAGCTTGGCCAGGTCGGCCACGGAAATCGTATCCGGCACTTCGATCTCGCGCACCACGGGGGCCGTGGGACGGGAGAACCCGTGCTCGCTCGGACGGGAAGACCCGCTGGAAACGCGGCGCGTGGGCTTGCGGCGACGGCCGGCAGCACCGCCGGCAACGTGCAGCTCTTTACGGCCGTAGCGCGTGGCCGGCTTTTTGTCCTGCTGCTGCTTGCGCTTGCGCTCTTCCTCGGCGAACTTGTGGGCGCGCTCTTCCTCCTCCTTGCGCACCTTCTCCTCGGCCAGGCGCTGTTCTTCCGCCTGCCGGGCCTGTTCTTCGGCCTCGCGGCGTGCCTGCTCCTCCTGCTCCTTGCGTGCCTGGTCTTCGGCCTCGACGCGGGCAGCCTCCTCGGCCTCCTGCCGCTGCCGG
>JBCDHO010000060.1:0-9813 GCA_038749855.1 Pseudomonadota bacterium | reverse complement strand
GTCCGGCTCCAGGTAGGGGCAGACCACGACACGCTCGATGCTGGGCAGGCTGTCGACAATGTCCCTGACCCGGCCGAGGCAGTCATGCGTTTTTTCGTTGTAGGAGTAGCTGTCGACGCAGAACAGCACCTTTGGGCTCACCTGGCCCAGCCGGTCAAGGACGCTGCTGGCGCCGAAGTCCGGCGAGCAGGATGACCAGATGGCGCCGATGCTGGTCGCGGCCAGCATGGCGATAACGGTCTCCGGCACGTTCGGCATAAAGCCGGCGACGCGGTCCCCCGGCACCACACCCAGCGCGCGCAGGGCCTGGGCCGTGCGTGCCACTTCGTCAAACAGCTGGGCGTAGCTCATCTCGCGGGCGAGTCCGCTTTCGTTGCGGAACACGATCGCGGGCTGATCATCCCGGTAGCGAAGCAGGTTCTCGGCAAAATTCAGCCGGGCCTCGGGGAAGAACTGCGCCCCGGGCATGCGCTCCGCATGTTCCAGCACGGGGGTCCCGGGTTCGCCCACGACACCGCAGTAGTTCCAGACCGCCCGCCAGAAGACTTCCGGATGGTCGACACTCCATTGCCAGAGCGCCGGGTAGTCCTCTGCGCGCGGTGCCTCCGGGGGCAGGGTCCGTGCAAAGGCCGCGAGTTGCGAGGCGGCGACCCGCTGTGCGTCAGGTCGCCAGAGCGGTTCGGTTGTGGCCATTGCCTCAGGAGAGCTGTTGTTCCAGTTCCGGGATGACCGAGAAAAGGTCCCCCACCAGCCCGATGTCGGCGACCTCGAAGATCGGCGCATCGGCATCCTTGTTCACCGCTACGATCGTTCCGGCGTCCTTGATGCCGGTCAGGTGCTGGATCGCGCCGGAAATGCCGAAGGCAAAATACAGGTCCGGCGCAATGATCTTGCCCGTCTGGCCGACCTGCATGTCGTTGGGGACGTAGCCGGCGTCCACGGCGGCACGGGAAGCGCCGACAGCGGCTCCGAGCTGATCAGCAAGTTGATAAACGATGTCGAAGGCCTCAGCACTGCCCAGGGCACGCCCGCCGGAGATGACCACGTTGGCGGTCTGCAGGTCCGGTCGGTCGCCGCCGGAGCCTTCCACGCCCACGTAGCGCGTGTGCGCCGCCGGGGCGCTGGCCGCCTCGCGGGCCTGCACCGTGGCGGAGCCGCCGTCGCCGGCCGCGGGCCAGGAGGCTGATCGCGAGGTACCCGCAATCATGAGTCCCTCGGGCACGGTCACGTCCACAATGGCGTTGCCCGCGTAGATGGGACGCTTGAACTGGCGTGCGCCGTCCACGGCCATAACGTCGCTCACTGCGTTGACGCCCAGCAGAGCGGCTGCGTGGGGCAGCACGTCCTTACCGTAGGTGGAGGAGGGGGCCAGCACATGGGTGTAACCGTCGGCGGCCGCCGCCAGCTCCGGACCGTGATTGGCCGCCAGGGGAGCGGCGAGATGCGGGGCGCTGGTGGCCAGTACGGTGCTTACCCCATTAATGGCTGCTGCCTCAGCGGCCACAGCATCGACGTTATCGCCCAGTACGAGGACGTCAATGTCGGCACCGCCGTGTTCAGCAATGGCCCGGGCGCAGCTGACCGCCTTCGCGGTGCCGGGGTTCAGGGTTGCGCCGTCGTGTTCGGCGAGGATCAGGATCTTGCTCATAGGAATGCTCCTGGAATCGTTCCGGACGGGTGCTCAGACCAGCCCGCGGTTCTTCAGCTCCGCCACCAGGGCAGATGTGTCTGCGACCATGATGCCGCCGCCGCGGGGTGCAGGCGGTGCATGGTGGCCCGCTTCCGGCGCGTTGCCGGCGTGGCCGCCCAACTCATCGAGAGAGACGACATCCAGGGGCTTGCGTTTGGCTTTCATGATGTCTGGCAGCTTGACGAAGCGCGGTTCGTTCAGGCGCAGGTCGCTGGTGATGACGGCTGGCAGGTCGATTTCAATGGTCTCGAGGCCAGCATCGACCTCGCGGGTGACCGTGGCGGTCCCGTCGTCGACCTCGACCTTGGAGGCAAAGGTGGCCTGGGGGCGCCCCCACAGCGCAGCCGTCATCTGGCCGACCTGGTTGCCGTCGTCGTCGATGGCCTGCTTGCCTAGAAAGACGATCTGCGCGTTCTCCCGTTCCGCGAGTGCCTTGAAGATGCGCGCTACCGTGAGGGGCTGCAGTTCGTCGGCCGTATCAACCTGGATGGCGCGGTCGGCGCCCATGGCCAGGCCCGTGCGCAGCTGCTGCTGGACGTCATTGCTGCCGATGGAGACCACGACGACCTCATCGGTCTTGCCGGCTTCCTTGAGTCGAAGGGCTTCTTCGAGGGCGATCTCGTCGAAGGGGTTGATGCTCATCTTGACGCCGTCGGTCTCGACGCCGCTGCCGTCGCTCTTCACGCGGATGCGGACGTTGTAGTCCACTGCGCGCTTGATGCCGACCAATATCGTCATGGGGAATATCCTCTCCGCTGGGGCAGCGCATTATAGCGGAGCGCGTGTCCCCAGCCCATGCCCCAAAGCCTTGAATTGGATCAGCAGGCAGGCACGGTTTTGGCGCGTTTGATTTCTGCGGCAGCGACCTCGCTGAAGCCCGCCGTGAAGGGTGGGTGTTTTTGCTGGAAAACGCCTGGGGCGCCGTCGGGTATAATCGCTCAAGACCGCGATTTCCACGGCGGGACGTCAGCCAACCTGATGCCCTCCTTGACCGTGTACAACCCTCGCAACCCTTTTGACGTCGATACGCATTAACCTGCATCAGAATCGGGCCAGAAACGTTACCTGCAGCACAACCGGGCCAGGCATGAGCCGAGCCGTTCCGTGGATAAGCCAATGAATCGATTTGTAGCCACCACACCCTGCCAGAAGCGGCGCTGCGTCCGCCGTCCGGCGCGCCGCTGTGTCACCGGGAGCACCTCGCGATGACCGACGCCGCCATTGAACGGGAGTCCATGGAGTTCGATGTGGTTATCGTCGGTGGTGGGCCCGCGGGCCTGGCGGCGGCCTGCCGCATTCGCCAGCTTTGTCAGGAACGCGGCGAGGACCTCAGCGTCTGCCTGGTGGAGAAGGGTTCCGAAATTGGCGCACACATTCTTTCGGGTGCCGTCCTCGAACTGCGGGCCCTGAATGAGCTGTTTCCGGACGCCAAAGCGCAGGGCGCACCGCTGGGCAGCGCCGTGAGCGGCGATGAGTTCTGGCTCCTGCGTGACGGCGCCAAGGCCACACGGCTGCCGAATCTGCTGATTCCTCCGCCCATGCACAACGAGGGAAATGTGATTGTCAGCATGGGCAAGCTCTGCCGCTGGCTGGGCGAGCAGGCCGAGGCCATGGAGGTCAACGTGTTCCCCGGGTTTCCGGCCGCTGAGGTGCTGATCGAGGAAGATCGCGTTGTTGGCATCGTCACCCAGGACATGGGCGTCGATCACGACGGTCAGCAGAAGGATAGCTTCGAACCTGGCTATGAACTGCGCGCTCGCTACACGATTTTTGCCGAAGGCTGCCACGGCCACCTCGGCAAACGGCTCATGAGCCGGTTCGATCTGCGCGAAGCAGCAGATCCCCAGCACTACGGCATCGGCCTGAAAGAGGTGTGGAGCATCGACCCGGCCAAGCACCAGGAAGGCCTCGTTGTCCACACGCTGGGCTGGCCCCTTGATGCCCACACGGAAGGCGGTGGCTTTCTCTATCACGCGGAGAATAACCAGGTATACCTGGGGCTGATTGTCGCGCTCAACTACCGCAATCCGCACCTCAGCCCTTTCGACGAGTTCCAGCGCTGGAAGCAACATCCGCAGGTTCGTGAGGTGCTTGAGGGGGGTGAGCGCGTTTCCTACGGCGCCCGGGCCGTGAACAAGGGTGGCCTGCAGTCCCTGCCCAAGCTCGTCTTTCCTGGCGGCATGCTGGTGGGCTGCGACGCCGGCTTCCTGAACGGGGTCAAGATCAAAGGCAACCACACGGCCATGAAAACCGGCATGCTGGCAGCGGAGACCGTCTGCGAGGCGCTGTTTGGGGGTGATGAGGGTGGTGCAGCCCTGGATGCCTATCCACAGGCAGTGCGCGACTCCTGGGTGTATGACGAGCTTCACCGTGGCCGCAACTTCGGTCCCGGCCTGCACAAGCTGGGGCTTTACCTCGGCTCCGCCTTTACCTGGGTTGACCAGGTGATTTTCCGCGGTCGTCTGCCGTTCACCTTGCACAATGCCGAGCCAGACCACGCTTCGCTGGCGTCCGCGGCAGACATGCCGAAGATCGAGTATCCCAAGCCGGACGGTGTCATCAGCTTCGACAAGCTCTCGTCCGTGTTCCTCTCGAGTACCAACCACGAAGAGGACCAGCCCGTGCACCTGCAGCTCACGGACCCGGCGCTGCCGATCGAGGTCAACCTGCCGCGTTACGACGAGCCCGCGCAGCGTTACTGCCCTGCGGGCGTCTACGAGGTGCTGGAAGCCGATGGTGCTCTGACCTTTCGCATCAATGCACAGAACTGCGTGCACTGCAAAACCTGCGACATCAATGATCCGCAGCAGAACATCAATTGGGTAACGCCGGAAGGCGGTGGCGGGCCGAACTACTCGAACATGTGAGGGAGGCAGCCGGGCAGCGCAGACCGGCGGGGTTTATGGGTTTGCTCACCACGCCCCCGCGGCCGTCGCGTTGCTGCGGGTGATTTGGCTATACTGGGCGCGCTCAAACACCGGTGGACGCCCGAGGACACTCAACCATGAACATGCTCGAATATTTCAAAAACTGGGACGACGTCGTCGAATTCCCGAAAAAGACCGAGATGTTTCACGAGATGGACCCCGCAGACTACATGTACGTCATCCTCAGCGGCGAGGTCGAAGTCAGCCTGCGGGGCGAGCCCCTGGGCGCGGAACTAGAGGGCGGAATCGTCGGAGAGATGGCGATGATCAACAACTCCAGCCGCTCCGCGACGGCCTTCACCCTCTCAAAGGTCCGCGCTGCCCGCGTCAACCGTGAGCAGTTCAAGGAAATCATCGTCGACAACCCGGATTTCGCCCTGCACCTCATGCAGGTAATGGCCAACCGTCTGCGCGTAGCCGACCAGGTGATCGCCGGCTAGCGACCGACCGGCCTTACGCCGATGACAGTGCGCCGCCGGACATCACGGCGGCCATTCCCCCCAGCATCATCATGACGAAGATTATCCCGAAGGCGAGGACTGCCCACAGCAGGCTCGCACGGCAGAAGTTTTGCTTTGCCTCGTTCACGCCGTCGGCAAAGGCCCAGTACAGGTAAAAGACCAGCCCGACCAGCGGAATGCCGAGTACGAGAATTGTGACGAACCAGTCACCGACCGATGGTGGCCGTTGCGTGGTTTCCATGATGGCTACCTCCAGGCATTTGTGACCTCTTCAGTTTAGGCCCATCGCAGCGCACTTGTTGGCAGGCTCGATCGGATAAAACCACCAATGGTCAGCGCCGTCGCGGCTATACTCCGCACGGTCACAAACAACCTGCCGATCGCGTCATTGATCCGCACTTCCAACAAACACTGATATGACCGTTCAGAACGTAAACAATGTCCTCGACCGGCGCTTGAGCGTCGCCCCGATGATGGACTGGACCGACCGGCACTGCCGCTATTTCCACCGGCTCCTTTCCCCATCGGCCCTCCTGTACACGGAGATGGTCACCACCGGGGCGCTGCTGCACGGCGATGTCGAACGGCATCTTGCCTTCAACCCTGAAGAGCACTCCGTGGCACTGCAGCTGGGCGGCAGTGATCCGGCCGAGCTGGCGCGCTGTGCGCGCCTGGCCGAAGACTGGAGCTACGACGAGGTGAATCTGAATGTGGGCTGCCCATCGGACCGGGTCCAGCGGGGCCGCTTCGGCGCCTGCCTGATGAAGGAACCGGAGCTGGTGCGCGATTGCCTCGGCGCCATGCGTGACGCCGTCTCGATCCCGGTCACCATCAAGACCCGCCTGGGCGTGGACGACCTCTACGACTACGGGTACTTCCGAGCCTTCGTCGACACGGTGCGCGAAGCGGGCGTGGACGTCTTCATCGCCCATGCGCGCCGTGCCTGGCTCAGCGGCCTGAGTCCCAAGCAGAATCGGGACGTGCCGCCCCTGGACCACGACTGGGTCTACCGGCTGAAGCGAGAACTGCCGGAGCTGACCGTGATCATCAACGGCGGCGTCGATTCGCTTGCCGACGCCCGGGCGCACCTGGCGCACGTGGATGGCGTCATGATCGGCCGTGCCGCTTACCACTCGCCCTGGCTGCTGGCCGAATGCCAGTCCGTGTTACTGGGCGGTGGTGCCCCCGGCGATCCGGTGGAGCTCGTGGCGCCCATGAGCGATTACCTGGCCACGCTGGTCGAGAAGGAGATTCCCGTGAAATATGCGACGCGGCATGTGCTGGGTCTTTTTCAGGGCCGGCCCGGCGCCAAGATCTGGCGCCGGTACCTCAGTGAAAACGCCTTTCGGGATGATCGGAATGCGGAGCTGCTGGAACAGGCGCTGGCCGCCATGCCGCGGGGTAAGGCTGCGTGATCACTGCCAGTGCCGACGCTTTCCTGGAGCAGCTGGCAACGATTGCTCCCGATCCAGCGCGCGCCTTGCCGCGTGGCGTTCTCATGGTCATGCCGGAACAGTTTTTCGTCGAGCACGAGACCGCGGCGGACAATGTCTATGTCGACACGAAGCATTCAGCCGATGCCGGGCTTGCTGCCCGCCAGGCGGAGTCGCTGGCGCAGCTTATTGAGAATGTAGGCGTGCCGGTGCAGCGCTTTCCGGGCCGCCAGGAACTGCCCGACGGTGTTTTTTCCAACAATGTGTTTGCCACCGTGCCGGGCAAGCTGGTCATTGGCGCCATGTACCACCCAGTCCGCCAGGAAGAAGGCGAGCGGGAAGACATCCGGCAGTGGTTCGCCGAAGCCCAGGGCAGGGAGATCACCGTGCTGGACCGCGCCACCTGCGTGGCCGAACTGACCGGCGCCCTCATCATCGACCGGGCCCGCAACGTGGGCCTGTGCGGCATGAGCCACCGGGTCGACGACGCCGGAGCGCGGGCCATGCACGAGGCCCTGGACCTTGATCTCACCTACCAGTTCGACCTCACGCCGGACGAGTACCACACCAACGTGGTGCTTTCCGTACTGGCAGGCCGCGCTTGCGTCGCCGTGCCCGATTCCTTCGCCGACCCAAAGGTCGCCGACGTGCTGGAAGCCGCCTTCCCGGGCCGCTGCCTGCTCCTCACCCGGGAAGAGAAGCTCGCCTTCGCCGGCAACTGCATCGCCCTCACGGACCGGGACCTCTTCATGAGCGCCCGCGCCGAGGCCGCCCTTCGCCCCGAGTCCCGGCGCGCCCTCACGGACTGGGGATTCCGCATCCACGCCCCGGATCTCTCCCAACTCGAACTCGCCGGCGGCAGCCTCCGCTGCATGGTGACCGAGATTTTCTGACTCTTTGCGCTGGGAGATCGGGGGCAAGCTGGAGCATTGGCACCTTGTGGCCGGGACCGCCGTAAATACGTCCCTGTAGGCTTTGGTCGCGCCACAGCCCAGGCTGCCCTCTCGACCGCTGCGCGGTCTCACCTTGTCCCTGGCGCTCACAGTCCCGGCCACAAGATGCCAATACTCCAGCCAGCGACTGTCGGGGCGCATGAAGTTCAGAAGCCTTCGTTCACGCTTAGCGAAGGTCTTCATAAGCCGTGGCAGATGAGAGCAAACCTATGAGGCTGACGTCTTTACCGGGGTCGTTGGCTCCCAAGGCTCGGAACAGGGGGTCGGTCTTTTCAGGGTTGTGAGCGCCAGGACGGCGCGACCAGAGCCTACAGGGATGTACTCGTGGCGGCCCTGAAAAGGTCGACCCCCTGTTCCGAGCACGCCCGGGAACCACACGGGTTCAGTGACAGTTCAGTGGAATGAGCTAAAATTTCCCGCATGTGGAAACACGCCAGGACAACGCTGCTCGCCGCCCTCACGATACTGCTCGTGAGCGCCTCTGCGTGGGCGATGACGCTGGAGGAGGCGGCGCGCAAGGTGGCCAGGGACTATAACGCCCGCGTGCTGTCGGCCAAGACCATCACGGTTGATGGCCGGCGCGTGCACGAGATTCGCATCGTCACGAAAGACGGGACGGTGCAGACCGTCCGCATACCGGCCACTGGCTGAGGACGTGCCATGCGCATTTTGATCGTCGAAGATGACCAGGCGCTCCAGGATTCGGTAGCTTCCCTGCTGCGCGAGGCGGGCTACGCCGTGGATGTGAGCGCCGATGGCACCGAGGGGCTGTTCTTTGGCGAGGAGTACGCCATCGACCTGGCCGTGATTGATCTCGGTCTGCCGGGCCTGTCCGGGCTCGAATTGATCCGCAAGTTACGTGCGTCCGAACGCGAATTCCCCATTCTGATTCTCACCGCCCGCAGCGACTGGCAGGACAAGGTCGAGGGGCTTGAGGCCGGCGCTGACGACTACCTGACCAAGCCATTCCATCCCGAGGAACTCAAGGCCCGCGTGAGTGCGCTCCTGCGACGTGCAGCCGGTCATGCACAGCCGGATGTGTCCCTGGGGCGCCTGCACATTGACCTGGCGGGCCAACGGGTATCCATGGACGGTGAGGAGGTCGACCTGACCACCTTCGAGTACAAGGTGATTGAATACCTGGCCATGCATCCGGACGCGGTCGTGACCAAGACCACGCTGAGCGAACACATCTACGAGGAAGACGCGGACCGCGACAGCAACGTGATCGAGGTCTTCGTCGGTCGCCTGCGCAAGAAGCTGGATCCGGACGGCAGCATCAAGCCCATCGAAACCCTGCGTGGCCGGGGCTACCGGCTCAATGTCCGCGGCCTGAAGGGTGACTGAGGCGGAACCGAACCCCTCTCAGGCTGACCCCTCGTCGGTCCGGCGCCCGGCCTCCCTGCGGCTCCGCCTGACCCTGCTGTCAACGATGACCCTGGTGGTCTCACTGGGCCTGGTGGGCCTGGCCCTGGATGCGGCCTATCGACGGGGCGCCGAGGCCAGCCTCAGCCAGCAGATGGATACCTGGGCCTACGGCGTCATGGCGGCCATGGACGTCACCGCGGCGCGCGAGATCGTGTTGAATGTTCAGCCTGCCGATCCCCTGCTGCTGCAACCCGGGTCCGGCGTCTACGCCCTGATCGACGGCGCGCAGGACCGGTGGACGTCCGCATCGGCCCTGGGCGAGACCCTTCCTGCCGTGCCCGGCATGCCCGCTGGTGAGACGGCCTTTCTGCCCGCTGCCGAAGGCCCCTTCTTCCGGAGCGCCTTTGGCCTGAACTGGCAGCTGGCCGATGGCAGCCTGGAGCCGCTCACGGTCAGCGTCATCGTTCACGAGGATCGGCTGGCGCCGGCGCTGGCGTCCTTCCGGGCTGGTCTGTGGCAATCGCTGGGCGCCGCTGCCCTGCTGCTGGCCCTGGCCCAGCTGCTGTTTGCGGTCATCAGTCTGCGCCCCCTGCGGCGCGTGGCTTCCGACGTGGCAGCGGTCGAAGCCGGTGAAGCGGAGCGTCTTTCGGGTCCTTACCCGGCGGAGCTTCAGCCCCTGACCCGCAACGTGGACCGGCTCCTGGCCACGGAGCAGGCCAACCAGGCCCGCTATCGCAATGCCCTGGACTCCCTGGCGCACAGCCTGAAGACGCCCCTGGCGGTGCTCAAAGCGGCCCAGGGGGGCGTGGGTGATCCGGAGGCCGAGCGACGCGCTCTCGAAGACATGGAGCACCTGATCGCCACGCGCCTGGAGCGGGCCGCGGCGGGAACGCGTCGGGCCCTGGCTGCCCCCGTGGCCGTGGCACCGGTTGCAGAACGCATCGCGGCCTCGCTGCGCAAGGTGCATTCTCAGGATTTGCG
>JBCDHO010000059.1:0-9872 GCA_038749855.1 Pseudomonadota bacterium | reverse complement strand
TTGTCATTCAGTCCCTGGCCGCTGTAGAAGCGCCCATTCGCCTTACGTCGACGGAAATCTGCAAGCGACTCGAGCCGACCATGAAGCGACTCGGCATCCGCGAGAACCTGCTCGAAGAGGTCTCGGGGATCGAGGCCCGCCGGGTCTGGAAAGAGGGGACGCAGCCTTCCGATGCCGCCACACTGGCTGCGGAGAAGGCCCTCGAGGACAGCGGCATCGACCGTGAACGCGTGGGCGTGATCATCAATACCTCGGTCTCCCGCGACTACCTCGAGCCCTCAACGGCCTGCATCGTGCACGGCAACCTGGGCCTTGCGCCTCATTGCCTGAACTTCGACGTCGGCAACGCCTGCCTGGCTTTCCTCAACGGCATGGACATCGCGGCACGCATGATCGAGCGCGCGGAAGTGGACTACGCGCTCGTGGTAGATGGTGAAACCAGCCGACCCATTACCGAGGCCACCATCGACCGGCTGCTGCAGCCCGAGGTGACGGAAGACCAGTTCCGAGACGAGTTCGCCTCCCTGACGCTCGGCTCCGGGGCTGCCGCCATGGTCATGGCGCGCCGGGAACTGGCGCCGCAAGGCCACGGCTACCGGGGCAGCGTCACCCGGGCCGCCACCCAATTCAATGACCTGTGCCGCGGCAACATGGACAAGATGACCACGGACACTCGCACGCTGCTGAGCGAGGGCCTCAAGCTGGCCGCCGCCACCTGGCAGGCGACCTGTTCCGCACTCGGCTGGGTCGCCTCGGAGATCGACCAGTTCGTCATCCACCAGGTGAGCCGCGTGCACACGGAATCCCTCGTGAACGTGCTCGGCCTGGACCCGGAGAAGGTGCACGCCATTTACCCGCAGATGGGCAACATCGGGCCGGCCTCCGTACCCATTGTCCTGGCGAAGGTCATGGAAGAGGGCAAGCTGCGCAAGGGCGACCGCGTTGCTCTGCTCGGCATTGGCTCTGGCCTGAACTGCTCCATGGCCGAGGTGGTCTGGTAAGACCCGATGTCGGACGCCTATCGCCCGCCGGAGCAGCTTTACCCGTTCCAATCGCACTGGCTGGACCTGGACGGCATCCGACTCCACTACCTGGATGAGGGGCCCCGCGAAGCCCCCGTGCTGCTCATGCTGCACGGCAATCCAACCTGGTCGTTCTACTACCGCAATCTCGTGCTGCGGCTCCGCGACCGTTACCGCTGCATCGTGCCCGACCATGTCGGCTGCGGACTCTCGGACAAGCCCGGCGACGATCGCTATGACTACCACCTGGCCCGCCGCGTTGCCGATGTGGATGCGCTGGTCGCAGCGACCGTGGGCGACGCGCCCCTGTCCCTGGTGGTGCACGACTGGGGCGGAATGATCGGCTTTGGCTGGGCAGCCCCGCAGGCCGAGCGCATCGAGCGCTGCGTCATCCTGAACACCGCGGCCTTTCCCATGCCGGCGGACAAAAGCCTGCCCTTTGCGCTCTGGCTCGGCGGCCGAACGCCGGTCGGCACGGCCCTGATCCGCGGCCTGAATGCCTTTTCCGGTGCCGCCGCACGCGTGGCCTTCAAAAAGCCGGTGAGCGCAGACGTCAGGGCCGCGTACACGGGCCCGTACGACAGCTGGGAAAACCGCATCGCGACCCTGCGCTTTGTCCAGGACATTCCGCTGAAGGAAGGCGACCGCGGCTACGACATCGTGGCCAGCACGGCGGGACAGCTGCCGCGCTTTGCTGACACACCGGCGTTCATCGGCTGGGGCATGAAAGACTTCGTGTTCGACGCGCCGTTCTATCGCGAATGGCAACGGCAGCTTTCCCACGCCGAATGTCATCCCTTTGATGACTGCGGCCACTACATTCTCGAGGACGGCGGTGAGCCACTGCTGGGCATGATCGAAGCCTTCCTCGACAACAACTCGGCAGAGGTCCAGGCCAGCAAGCATGGCCACGGCACCGGCTGAACCCTGCAATGTCGCCGCGGCCCTGGCCGAGCAGGCGGCAGCGCAGCCCGATAACCCTGCCATCCATGTACCGGTCCGCGTGCGTGGTGGCGTCGTGGAATACACCTCCGCGAGCTACCGGGAACTGGATCAGCTGAGCGATTGCTACGCCCGTGGCCTGGCGGCTTACGGGATTGGCCGCGGTATGCGCGTCGCGCTCATGGTGCCCCCGGGCCTCGATTTTTTTGCGTTGTTCTTCGCCCTGTTCAAGGCCGGCACGGTGCCCGTACTCATCGACCCGGGCATCGGCCTGAAGCCACTGAAGGCATGCCTTGACGAAGCGGAACCTGAAGCATTCATTGGCATCTCGCGCGCACAGCTTGCACGCGTGCTGCTGAGATGGTCACCGAAGAGCATTCGCAAGGTGGTAACGGTGGGGCCCCGCCTTGCCTGGGGCGGCATCACCCATAAACGCCTGGCCCGGCTGGGTGGCGCTCAGGGCGAGCCGGTACTGGCATCCACGGCACCCGACGACATGGCCGCCATCCTGTTTACGTCCGGCTCCACCGGCATTCCCAAGGGCGTCGTGTACCGTCACCGGCACTTTGTCGCCCAGGTCGAGCTGCTGCGTGAGGCCTTCACTATCCAGCCCGGTGAGGTGGACCTGGCCACGTTCCCGCCCTTCGCCCTGTTCGACCCGGCCCTGGGCATGACAACCGTCGTTCCCCACATGGACCCAACGCGCCCTGCCAAAGCGGATCCCCGCTATCTTGTGCAGGCCATCGAGCGCTTCAAGGTCACGAACCTGTTTGGTTCTCCGGCCCTCCTGAAGGTGCTGGGTCGCCACGCTCAACAGGACGGTCTGACCTTCCCCCGGCTCAAGCGGGTGCTTTCGGCGGGCGCGGCGGTGCCCCCGGCGACCCTGCGGCTCATGCAGGCGGCGCTGGGGGACGGGGGCGCCGTGCACACGCCCTACGGCGCCACGGAGTGCCTCCCGGTCGCGAGCATCGCGAGCACCGAACTCACGGAGGAACTGCTCGCGCAAACCCGCGAGGGCGCGGGTACCTGCGTTGGCAAACCCGTGGCTGCCAACGAGGTGGCGATCCTTCGACTGATGGACGAGGTGGCGGAGGTGCTTCATCCGGAAGACCTTTTGCCCACCGGCGAGGTAGGAGAGATTGTGGTTCATGGGCCAACCACGACGGACAGCTACTGGCGCCGCGACGTTCAGACCCAGCTGGCCAAGTCGAAGGACGACCAGGGACGCACCTGGCACCGCATGGGTGATATCGGCTACTTCGATTCGGAGGGCCGGCTCTGGTACTGCGGCCGCAAGTCTCAGCGCGTGGAAACGGCGACGGGCCCCTGGTTTGCCGACCAGGTCGAAGCCATCTTCAACGATTGTGACGGCGTGGAACGTACCGCGCTCGTTGGCGTTCCGGCCAAGGGGCACCAGCAGCCTGTGCTGTGCATTGAAATCCAGGCCGGCGCCAGCGCCGCCAAGGCCGATATTCAGCGCCGCGTGCTCGAGCGGGCCCGGCAGTTTCCAAAGCTCGCGGCCCTGGAGCGGGTCCTGTTTCACCCAGGCTTCCCGGTCGATATCCGCCACAATTCCAAGATTGGTCGCGAGGCGCTGGGTGCCTGGGCCAGGGAGCAGCTGACATGAGTCAGCATCAGCGCCCGGCCCGAACGGTCCTGGTCACGGGCGGCGGCGGCTTTGTGGGCCAGGCGGTTTGCCGTCAGCTTGCAGCACGGGGTGACCGCCCGATTGCGTTCCAGCGCGGCGCCGGCGAGGCACTCGACGGCACGGGCATTGCGGTTCGCCAGGGCGACATCCGGGAGGCGGCCGATGTGACCGCCGCCATGGCGGGTTGCGATGCGGTCATTCACACGGCAGGCAAGGCGGGCCCCTGGGGTGACCCCGAGCTGTATCACGCCATCAACGTCACGGGGACCAAACACGTGATTGCAGCCTGTCGAACCCATGGCATCGGTGAACTGGTGTTCACGTCCTCACCCAGCGTTGCGCACGGCGGCGGGGACATCGAAGGCGCCGACGAATCGCTGCCCTACCCCACCGAATACGCAGCGGCCTACCCGGAAACAAAGGCAGCAGCAGAACAGTTGGTGATGGCCGCCAGCGACGATAGGCTGGCCACGGTTTCCCTCCGGCCACATCTCGTTTGGGGGCCCGGTGACAACCACCTGCTGCCCCGGCTCGTACAGAAGGCCCAGGGCGGGACCCTGAAGCTGCCGGGCGCCGACAAGCTGATCGATACGGTGTACGTCGACAACGCTGCCCGGGCGCACCTGCAGGCCCTGGACGCCCTGGGCACCAACCCCCCCTGCCATGGCAAGACCTATTTCATCTCCAATGACGAACCCGTACCGCAGGCGGACATCATCCGGGACCTGCTTTCCGCTGTCGGCGTAAATGTCCGGATTCGTCCCATTTCTCCGAAAGCGGCCATGGTGGCGGGCTCCCTCGCCGAGTGGTGGTGGAAACGCCAGGGCCTGAAGAGCGAGCCACCGGTGACCCGCTGGGCCGCCGAACAGCTGTCGACCGCCCACTGGTACGACATCTCCGCGGCGAAACGGGACCTGGGCTATCGGCCGGAAATCAGTATTCGCGATGGCCTGGAGCGCCTGCGGGTCAGCAATCGAGACCGGTAATGCCGCTCAGCTGCTGACCGGCGGCGACCTTGTCGCCCTCGTCGGTCTCAAAGACGTAGTCGACCCGGTCGCAGGCGATGCCCGTGAGCGACAGGCTGCCCCAACGCTCCAGCGCGTCGGCGGCGGGCTGCTCGAAGGTGCCGCGGGCCGCCTTCAGCAATTCAACGGTCACTGACGAGCCGCTGGCGAAATCAAAGTCAAAAGGTGCGGTGACGCCCCAGAGACGGTCACCGTTGGCATCAAAGCCGTAGTAGTAAATGACGGTGCCGTTCGGGGTGACGACCAGGTTGAGCCCCTCTCCTTCCAGCGCCGGGTCGAACCACAGCCCGGAGGCACCCGCCGTTGGCACCGGGGCCGTGTCCACGCAGTCGGAGCCGGGCACGCCGGCCAGCTTCCGCAGCCGCGAGGTTTTGCGCCCGTCCGCCCCGTTCAGCGCCGCCGTGCCGGCCGTGCAATCGTCAAACTCGAGCCGCAGGGTACCCCAGGACGCCAGGCCACGGCGCGACGGAATCGGCCGGGAGAAGGCGCCGCCACTCGACTCGTACAGGGTGAACTCAACCGGCAGCGCTGGCTCGAAGGCCGCCTGCAGAAGATCAGACACCAGCCAGAGCCGCTGCCCGTTTTCATCGCTGCCGTAGAAATAGACCACCGTGCCGGCGGCCGTGGTGATGACGTTGAAGCCTTCGCCATCGAGCGCCGGGTCATACCAGAGTCCGTTGTAGGCATTGTTGCCGGGCGCGATCACCGGTGGCGGAGTCGCGGACATGTCAACGCGAAAGGGCTGAGCCACGGTCTGATCCTGGAAACGGCCTTCCAGGCGCCACTCGCCGGCCGCGGCGTCTGACGGAAGGCGAAAGGAGAAACTCAGGATGGCGCTGGCGTCGTGCGCACGCGTTTCTTCCCGGTAGCTGTTGGTCGCGAAAAGCGTGCCGTCCGGGCGGTAGACGTTCAGGACCACCTCCTGATCGCGCAGCAGATCCCGCACGGTGGTGGTCAGATGCACCGTGTCACCGGCGGAGAAATCGACGGCGTAATTCGGGCGCTCGGTCTCGGGGCATGGCGGAATTTCGTAGGGCGCATCATGGGTCGCCACGGAAAGGAGCGTGGAGACGTAGTAGCTCGGTTGCTCCGCCCACCAACCCCGTTCGTTGATGCGGTTGCAGGCGCCCGCCCAGGGGTCCTGGGCGAGGAAGCCGCCCTGCTCAATGAAGCCCACCTGGAAGTGGAGGTGCGGTGCCGTGGAGAAGCCCGAGCTACCGATGACACCAAGGTATGCCCCAGCTTCGACCCGAGCACCCACGGGCCGCGCCGTGAGCGAGTCGGTGCGCATGTGACCGTAGTAAGCAAGCGAGCCGTCATCGTGCTCAATGACAATCTCGTTGTTGGTACCACCGATGCTATTGATCCGGCAGGAGCGCTCGGGCTGATCCTCCACCTTCTCCCGGATGATGCCGGCTGCAGCCGCAACGACAATTCCCGAATCCTGCTCCATTTGCCACCAGGTGAAGGGCGTCATGAAGATGTCGGTTCCGTTGTGACGGTCGTAGGTACGGGCATTCGGCCCACCGCAGTTCCAGTCCTCTGTGGGTCCCGTAAAACGGTTCTGGTCGAGGTAGAAGCTGATTGCCTGGAGCGAACGCTCCGGGACGCCCACGGACTCGCGGACTGGCCACTGGAGCACGGTGGAATGAGGTTTCGCTTCTGTGGCGGATGGCGAGGCCTTTCCTTCAGCGGCGCTACGGGCCGCGACGCGGGCCAGGACCCGGTCTACGTGTCCATGGTCGTGGGCCGCCGTCGGACCTTCCGATGCACGGACGCCGTCAAAGCGCATGTGCCCCTGTGGTCCCGGACTCGACACCGACCACTTGCTGTCCAGGTGCGCCCCCTCGGCGATTGGCTCAGCGATTGGCTCAGCGATCGGCTCGGCGGCCACATCGGCATCCACCTCCACGTCATGGGCCAGCGTGGCAGCGGAAATCGTCACCCACAGCCACCCACCCAGCGCCAGGCGCCAGCCGGGGAAGCTCGGTTGGAACCGCAGGGACCTACACATGGGTGCGAACATCAGCAGCGTTGCCAGGCGCCAGTATAGACGCCTCAGCGAGGCCCCTGGAGACCCCGCCCCTGCCGGTAGCGGCGTGCCAGCCGCTCAATGAGGCTGTCCTTGTAGCGCGCCTGGTCGACCTCGGAGGCCTCGTGAAAGCGGCCCTGGTACTTGTGCTTGACCCAGGCATTGAGGTCGAGCTGGCAGAAAAACGCGAACCAGCGGTGGTTGATGGGATGAAAGCCCTCGCGGCGCACCGCGGTCAGGCCAAAGTCGATGAGGCAGGGATGTCCCTCGCTCGTGTTCATGAGGTTGGACTTGTTCTTCAGGTCGCCGTGGGCCACGCCCCGGGCGTGGCAGGCTTCGAGGGTCTCCAGCAGCTCGGCAAACCAGGTTTCGCGGTCTTCGATGACCGCCTCCCGGTAGGGCGTGCCGTGGATGGTCTCGAGTACGAGGTAGCGCCCGTCCAGCATGCCGAAGCAGCGGGGTACACCGGGCACGCCCTCGATGCGTCGGTAGGCCACGTGCTCACGGTCCAGGGTGGCCCGCCGGGCGCGCAGTGCCGTGCCCTTCCCCATGGGCGTTTTGAGCACCAGGTCGTGGTCGTCGTCCACATAGCGGAGCACGGTCCCCTGGTTGCTGGTCGCCAGGATGTGCTCACCGGCCTCGAGGCTGGCATCGGCCCAGCGAACCAGACCCTCGGGAAGCGACGTCATGACATGACGCGTCGGTCAGCGGACGATGGCACGCCCCGCGTCGGAACGCGGATCGGAACCGGCGCTGACTGCACCGGTTTCGCGGTTCCACAGCACACCGTGCATGTTGCCCCAGCGGCGCTCCCGCACCTCGACCTCGTGGCCCATGGCCTCAAGCGCGGCCACTTCTTCCTCCGTGAACGCATCCGGCTCGGCGGAAATGCGGTCCGGCACGTACTGGTGGTGGAAGCGCGGCAGGCTCACCCAGTGCTCCGGATCGTTGCCCTCCATGAAGTCCAGGATGCCGAGCAGCACCATGGTGATGATGCGGCTGCCGCCCGGCGTACCGATGATGCCGACCTTGTCCTCGCCCTTGATGAAGGTGGGGGTCATGGAGCTCAGGGGGCGCTTGCGCGGCTCAATGGCGTTGGCTTTGAAACCGATCAAGCCAAAGGCATTGGGCTCCCCTTCCTTGGCCGAGAAATCGTCCATCTCGTTGTTCAGGACAAAGCCTGTACCCGGCACCATGAAGCGGTTGCCGAAGGGCAGGTTCACGGTCAGCGTCGCCGCTACCATGTTGCCGTCCGCATCCATGACCGAGAAGTGCGTCGTGTCCTCGCTCTCCCAGGGCAGGTCGTTGCCCGGCAGCATGGCGCTGGGCGTGGCCTTGGAAGGATTGATGCCGGCGCGCAGGCCCGCCGCGTACCAGGGGCTGGTCAGGCGCTGCATGGGCACTTCGGCAAAATCCGGGTCGCCCAGGTAGATGGCCCGGTCGCGATAAGCGCGGCGCATGGCCTCAACAATCAGGTGCGCGCGCTGGGCCGCGCCCATCTCCGCGAGGGGCCAGGGATCGAGAATGTTCAGCATCTGGGCGATGGCAATGCCACCGGAGCTGGGCGGTGAGGCCGTGACCAGCTCGTAGCCCTTGTAGACGGTGCGGACCGGTTCGCGCTCGACCACCTCGTAGGCGGCCATATCGTCCAGGGTCCAGATGCCTCCGGCCTCGCGGACGCCCTCGACCAGCTGGCGGGCGATGTCGCCCTCGTAGAACACCTCAGCCCCTTCGGCGCCGACGCGCTCGAGCACCACGGCCAGGTCCGGCAGCTTGATGATGTGGCCCATGGGCGGCACTTCGCCGTCGAGCAGGAAGGCCTCGCTCGCTGCCGGCCAGCGCCGCAGATGCTCCGCGGACCACTCGAGCATCCAGTGAAACTTGTCGTAAACCGGGAAACCTTCGCGGGCGATGCGAATGGCCGGCGCCAGGCTTTCTGCCAGCGGCAGCTTGCCGTAGTTCTCGGCGATGTGGGCCATGGCGGCGATCTCGCCGGGGATGCCGGCGGCTAGGGGACCATTGACGGCCAGGTCGCGGTCCACGTTGCCCTCGTCGTCGAGGTACATGTCCCGGTGGGCGGCCGCCGGCGCCATTTCGCGGCCGTCGACCATCACCTCGAAGCCGTCCTCGGCCCGGTGCAGCAGGTAGAACCCCCCACCACCGATGCCCGCGCTGGTCTGCTCGACCACAGCAATGGTTGCCGACACCGCGATGGCCGCATCAAAGGCGTTACCACCCTTGGCGATCACCTCGTGACCGGCCTCCGTGGCGAGGTAGTGGGCGCTGGCAATCGCGGCCTTGCCCGGCCGCTCCGCCGCAGCAAGCGCCCCCGGCAGCACAACGGTGAGCAGCAGGAGAAACAGCGGCAAGCGCTTCGGCGTCCGCGCCATCGGTGTCGTTATCCGACCGCCGCGGCTGCTGTCAGGCGTTGAAATTTTTGCCACAGTTGATCCTCGCTTTCTTCGTTGTCTTCGTCTTTTGGGATGCACTCAACGGGGCACACTTCCACGCATTGGGGTTCGTCGAAGTGTCCTACGCACTCGGTGCACAGGTTCGGGTCAATCTCGTAAATCTCCACGCCCTGGTAGATGGCCTCGTTAGGACAAACGGGCTCACAGACGTCGCAGTTGATGCATTCTTCAGTAATCTTGAGCGACATGTCAGGTCCCAAATTTCTCCTTTAGTGCATCACTGACCGTCTCGCTGACAAAGCTCGTGACGTCGCCACCGAGCCGCGCGATTTCCTTGACCAAGGTGGAGGAGATAAAGCTGAAGTTCTCATCCGGCGTCAGAAACATGGTCTCAATTTCCGGATGCAAATGCCGGTTCATGCTGGCGAGCTGAAACTCATATTCAAAATCGGAGACGGCGCGCAGGCCGCGGATCAGCACGTCCGCGCGCATCTCACGGGCAAACTCGATGAGCAGGCTATCGAAGCCCACCACGTGAACGTTGTCGAGCCCTTCCAGCACACCCTCGGTCATTTCGATGCGTCGCTCGAGGCTGAACAGAGGGCCTTTGTGCGGGCTCTCGGCAATGGCCACGATCACCTTGTCGAAAACGCGCGCGGCACGCACCACGAGATCCGTATGGCCGTGGGTCACCGGGTCGAAGGTGCCAGGGTAGATGGCGGTATTCTCGGGCACGGCAGGCTGCTCAAATGCTCACGGGACCGCGTATTTTAGCTCATGCCAGGTCACTTG
>JBCDHO010000058.1:0-9886 GCA_038749855.1 Pseudomonadota bacterium | reverse complement strand
AGGCCCTCCTTGCCATCAAAATGCAGGCTGATAATGCCCTGGCTCAGGCCCGCTTCCTTAGCCACCTGGGCCGTTGTCGTATTCGCAAGGCCGTTGGCGGCGATCGAACGGATCGTCGCTTCGATGAGCTGGGTCCGTCGCTCGGCCCTGCTGGCCGTTCGCGGCACTGCCTTGTGGTCTCGCTGCTTGCTCATGCTGTGACCTAACCTCGGTGGTTCCTGCTTTCCACAGTCACTGGTCTGGGGCGATCTTGGCGCGTCCGCCTGCCCAAGATCGCTCAAAGCAACGGTGGCCACCCGCATTGCGCCGACCACCGGCCCCTGTGACTGAATGATCGTTCATTCAGTTGGACAGTATAGCCTCATATGTGGGAAACTCTCAGCACTTTTTTACCGGGGCTCCCATCCCGGCCCTGCAGAGGTTTCCATGAGCACGCCCGAGCCCGCTGTGCCCCTAGTGCCACGCCGTCGGCCCCTGGACCGATCCAACGCGCATTTCCGCAAGGCGGTGAGCGCCCTGCCCCTGGGCGTGTCGTCCAACTTCCGCTACTGGGGTGAGGAGAAAACGATGTACGTGAAGCAGGGCCTGGGGGGCCGCATCACGGACATCGATGACAACCGCTACGTGGATTACCGCATGGGCTACGGCCCAGGCATCCTGGGCTATGGCGACCCCCGGGTCGACGAAGCCGCCCGCACCGGCATGGAGATCGGCGGTGTCTTTGCCCTGTCCACGGAACGCGAGTACACGGTCGCACAACGCATCGCCAAGATGGTGCCGGCCGCGGAGCTGGTGCGTTTTTCCAACTCCGGCACGGAGGCGGTCATGGCTGCCCTGCGCCTGGCCCGCGCCCACACGGGGAAAGACGCGCACATCATCGTTGAGGGCGGCTACCACGGCATCTTTGACGGTGTGCTCTGGTATGCCGACATCGAGGACTGGGACCCGGCCGCCGGCGACCCCCGGGTTGAGGCGGACAGCGCCGGTGTGCCGCAGCTGCTCAAGCGCCTGGCGCACTTCACCCCGCTGAACGACGCCAACTACCTGGAAGACCTGCTGAAAAAGCACCACGCCGACATCGGCGCCTTCCTGATCGAACCCATGATGGGCAACTGCTGCTCCATTACCGCCGATGTTGAGTACGTTCAGGCCGCCCGGGAACTGTGTGACCGCTACAACGTGGTGATGATCGTGGACGAGGTAAAGACCGGCTTTCGCGTCGCCCGGGGCGGCGTCCAGGAACTCATGGGCTTCAAGGCGGACCTGTGCACCTTTGCCAAGGCCGTGGCCAATGGCTATCCCATTTCCGTGGTGGCGGGCCGCGAGGACATCATGCGCCAGGTCGGCGAAGGCGTGGTGCATGGCGGCACCTACACCTGCCATTCCGTCTCCCTGGCCGCGGCGGAAAAAACCCTCGAGATCCTCGATGAAACTGACGCCCTGGAAACCATTGCGGACTACGGTACACGCCTGCAGGCCGGGATGAGCGCGGTACTGGATGCGCGCAACATAGCGCACAGTTTCGTTGGTCACCCGTCCATGGGCGGGTTGTTCTTTCACGCCACGCCGCCAAACACCTATCGCGACTGGCTGGAATCGGACTACACCTTTTATGACACCATGGCGCCCGAGCTTCACGAACTCGGCGTGCTCTGCGAGCCGGATTCACGGGAGCCGTGGTTCATCTGCGAAGCCCACGCGAAGGATGACAGCCTGGACCACACGCTGGCTGCCTTCGAGCAGGCGGTCGACACGACCCTCGAAACCCTAAAAGAATGACAAGCGCACCATGAAAAAATATGACGCCATCGTGATCGGCGCGGGCCACAACGGCATCGCCAACGCCGCCTTCCTCCAGAAGGCCGGCCTGGACGTGCTGCTGGTGGAAAAAAACACCTGGCTCGGCGGCGCCGCCGTCAGCCGCAACCTGCACGAAGACTGGATCTACTCGAACTGCTCCTATGTGTGCAGCCTGCTGCGTCCAGAGATTTACCGTGCCCTGGACCTGGGCAAATACGGGCTACAGGTCGTGCCCTACGGCGGTTCGGTGACCATCAGCGAAAACGGCGACTACCTCGCCGCCTACGACGATGCGGATGCCACCCGACGGGAAATCATGCGCCATAGCCCACGGGACGCGGACGCGGAGCATCGTTTCAACCGCGACATCATGCGCCAGTGCCGCTTCATCCGGCAGTTTCTGCTGCGCACGGCGCCGGATCCCGCCTCCTTCAAGCCGCGGGACCTCCTCGAACTGCTGCACATCGGCAAAAAATTCTGGGGCCTCGGCGAAGAAACCATCTACGACACGATCCGCTTCTACACCATGAGCATCTCGGAGTTTCTCGACGAGTACTTCGAGAGCGACCTGCTCAAAGCCTCCCACGCGGGTAGTGGCATTATCGGCAGCGCCATGGGCGTCATGTCACCGGGGACGGCCTACGTGCTCCTCCACCACGCTATGGGCGATGTGGACGGCAGCGCCGGCGCCTGGGGGTTTGCCCGCGGCGGCATGGGTGCGGTTTCCAATTCCATGCATGCCTGCTTCGAAGACCACGGCGGCACCACCCTCGCCGGGAGTGGTGTTGATCAGATCGTGGTTAAGGACGGCAAGGTCACCGGCGTGGCCCTCGAAAACGGGGACGAGCACTACGCGGACGTGGTCGTATCCAACATGACCTTGCCCCGGACCTTCCTCGAGTGCATGGACGCAAAAGACCTGCAGCCCGAGTTCCTGGAGAAATGCCGCAACTTCAAGATCCGCGGTTCCTCGGGAAAACTCAACATCGCCCTCGAGGGTGTCCCGGAGTTCCCGGCCCTGCGTGGCAACAAGGAGCTGCAAAAGGCGGACATGCACCTCATCGATTCGATTGAGCGGCTCGAGCGCGCCTACGACGACTGGAAGGACGGCATCTGGTCCCAGGACCCCTACATCGACATGCTCATCCCGTCCATGACGGACCCGACCATGGCACCACCGGGCAAGCACTTCATGTCCGTCTTCGTGCAGTACGTGCCCCCGAAAATTCGCGGCAAGGACTGGACCGACGAGGACCGGGACGGCTTCCGTGACACGGTGCTTAACCAGATCGAAGACTATGCCCCCGGCTTCAAGAACCTGATCGCCCACGTGGAGGTGCGCACGCCGCGGGAGCTGGAAGACGAGGTGGGCCTGACCGAAGGCAATATCTTCCAGGGCGAACTGACCATGGACCAGCTGCTCTTCAACCGGCCCATTCCCGGCTACGCGCAGTATCGGGGACCGGTTTCAGGCCTGTGGATGTGCGGCTCTTCGAACCACCCGGGCGGTGGTGTCATGGGCGCCCCGGGCGCCAACGCGGCGCGCGAGATCCTCATGGACCTGAAGAAGCCCAACACGGTGCCGGAGGGCTGGCTCGATGACTAAGAAGGCGATCATCATCGGCGCCGGTCACAACGGCCTGGTCTGCGCGGCTTACCTGGCCAGGGGCGGCGTGGACGTCACCGTGCTTGAGGCGGCGGACCAGGTCGGCGGCGCCGCCATCACGCGTGAATTCGCGACCGATATCCGGGTTTCCGCCGGGGCGCACCTGCTCTATGCCCTGGACGAAGGCATCCGCCGCGACCTGGCGCTTGAGCGCTATGGCCTGCGCATGGCGGCCCAGGATCTGTACACCATCGCCCTGCATTCAGACGGTGAGTACGTCTCCATGGCCGACGGCACGCTCGGCGGGCCTGCCGCCACCGAGGACGACAAGCTCGCGATGGCGAAGTACCACCGGCAGATGAACCGCTTCGCGAAGATCATCTGGGATCTGAAGGGCCAGCTTCCCCCGCGCCTCGGCACCACGGATTCGAAAGACCTGACCTCCCTGGGCAAGCTGGGCCTCGCCATCCGACGCCTCGGCGTGGAGGACATGCGCGAGTTTCTTCGCATCACGGGCATCAACGTCTACGACATCCTGCAGGAGCGCTTCGACAGCGAACTGCTGAAAGGGGCCCTCAGCCTCGATGGCACGCTGGGCACCTTCCTGGGGCCGCGCTCGAACAACAGCGTGTTTTGCGCCCTGCACCGCTACAACCAGGGCAAGGACTTCGCCATCCCCGAGGGCGGCATGGGCACGGTTTCAACGGCCCTGGACGGCGCCGCCCGTGCAGCAGGCGCGAAGATCCGCACCGGTCACCGTGTTGCATCCATCGACATGGACCACGACCGGGCCTGCGGCGTCACACTGGAAAATGGTGAAACGCTCAACGCCGACATTGTGGTCTCCAACGCTGACCCCAAGACCACCTTCGAACGCCTCCTGGGCCAGCGACACATCGAGGCGGGCTTCGCCAACCGCATCCACCACATCCGCACGCGCGGCTGTGTCGCCAAGCTGCACCTTGCCCTGGACGGCCCGCCGCAGTTCGCGGGCCTGGACGGCGAGCAGCGCGGGCAGCGGCTGGTGATTGCCCCGGACCTGCAGTACGTCGAGCACGCCTTCAACCATGCCAAGTACGGTGAACACTCGGCCCGGCCCGTCATGGAAATCAACGTTCCCACGGTGCATGACGACACGCTGGCACCAGCAGGCACGCACGTGCTTTCGGCCAACGTGCAGTGGGCGCCCTACGACCTGAAGGCCGGCTGGAGCGAGGCGAAAGACGCTTTTTTGACCATCTGCCTCGATACGCTGGAGGCTTACGCGCCGGGCCTGAAGGCGCAGGTGACCGCCAGCGAACTGCTGACCCCGGCCGACCTCGAAGCGGAGTTCGGTATGACCGGGGGACACTGGCACCACCAGGAGCTGGCCCTCGATGCCTTCTACATGATTCGCCCCGTGCCGGGTGCGGCCCAGTACGCCACGCCGGTCAACGGCCTGTACCTCTGCGGCGCCGGCAGCCACCCGGGCGGCGGCGTCATGGGCTGCGCCGGTCGCAATGCGGCGAAAGCCGTCCTGGCCGGGCAGTGAGGAGCAGACGCGCATGAAAACCTTCGACATTTCCTCCCGGGACCACTACCAGAACAAGGTCTTTCCCAGCCCGTTCCACCGCCGGCAGGCGGAACACAACGAGAACCGCGAGTGGTCGCGCTGGTACGACTACCTCTCCGTGCCGTCCTACACGGACGCCACCATGGAGTACTTTGCCGGGCGCAATACCTGCGGCGTGTTCGACCTCACGCCCATGACCAAGCACCGCATCACGGGCCCGGATGCCCTGCCCTTCCTCAACCGCCTCGTGACGCGCGACGTTGCCAAGATCAAACCGGGGCGCGTGGGCTACGCCGTCTGGTGCGACGACAACGGTCGGGTGATCGATGACGGCACCATCTTCCACCTGTCCGAGGGCGACTACCGGCTCTGCTCCCAGGAACACCAGATCGACTGGCTGCTGATTAACGCGCGCGGTTTCGACGTGGACATCGTTGAGGACACGCACGACGTGGCCGGCCTCGCGCTGCAAGGGCCGACCTCGGCCGCCGTACTCCGGCACATGGGGATTTCGGAAGTTGACGAATTAACCCCCTTCGGCCTGGTGCACGTCGAATTCGAAGGCCTGCGGCTCATGATTTCCCGGACCGGCTTTACCGGCGACCTCGGCTACGAGCTGTGGGTCGACCCGGAGCACGCCGAACCGCTCTGGGACCATCTCTTTGCCGCCGGCGAGCTGCTGGGCATCCAGGCCATGGGTTCGGAAGCGCTGGAGATGCTGCGCATCGAAGCCGGCTACATCATGGCCGGCGCCGACTTTGCCCCGGCCCTGCACACGGTACGCCCAGACAACACGCGCTCGCCCCTGGAGCTGGGGCTCGGCTGGCTGGTGCACTTCGACAAGCCGGTGTTTAACGGGCGCAAGGCGCTGCTGGCCGAGAAGGAACAGGGCTCTCGCTATGCGCTGGTCCGCCTCGACATCGAGGACAACAAACCGGCGGAGCACTCCTATGTGTATGACACGCGGGAGAAGAATATCGGCTGGATCACCTCCGCCATGTGGTCGCCCTCGGCGAAAAAGAACATCGCCCTGGCTACCGTAAAAGCCAGCCATGGCAAAACCGGCGAGCGCATGCTGGTAGAAATTTACTACCAGCGCGAGCTTGCCTGGCATCGCAAGATGGCAAAGGCGGAGGTCGTTGAAGGTCCTTTCTGGGATCCGCCCCGACGCCGCGCAACACCACCCGGCGACTGGTAAACACCGCTGCAGGCCGTGCACGCCCTCGCAGAGGCGGCCGCAGCACTGATGAGGAAAGCGTCATGAGCCTAGAACACGTCCACAACCACGACCGCGCCGACTGGCACGCGCTGGCGAACGATCTCGCCGGTCGCCTTGAGACCGGACACTTCATCGACGGCCAACGGGTCGACAGTCTGGACGGTGGGCGCTTCGAGACCATCAACCCCGCCAACGGCGCCATCCTCGCCACCGTCGCAGCCGGCCAGGGCAAGGACATCGACCGCGCGGTCGCGGCCGCGGACCGGGCCTTTCGGGACGGACGCTGGTCGCGCATGGTGCCGCGCACGCGCCTGAAGATCCTCATGGCCTTCGCGGACCTCGTCGAGCAGAACGGGGAGGAACTCGCGCTCCTCGACACGCTCGACATGGGCAAACCCATCAGCGACATGGTGTCTGTCGACATTCCCCTGGTCGCGGAGACCATCCGCTTCATGGCCGAGTGCATCGACAAAGTCGACGGCGCCATGACCAACACGGCGGACGACCAGGTCGGCCTGGTGCTGCGCCAGCCCTTCGGCGTCGTCGGCGCGATTACGCCCTGGAACTATCCCCAGCTCATGGCCTCCTGGAAATTTGCACCGGCCCTGGCCGCCGGCAACTCCGTGGTGCTCAAACCGGCCGAGCAGTCCCCGCTCAGCGCGGTCCGGCTGGCGGAGCTCTTCATGGAGGCCGGCGGGCCGGCCGGCGTGTTTAACGTGGTCAACGGCATGGGAGAGGCCGCCGGCAAGGCACTGGCCCTGCACGGCGACGTGCGCAAGATTTCCTTCACCGGCTCCACGGCCGTGGGCAAGCTGATCATGCAGTACGCCGGCCAGTCGAACCTGAAGCACGTGGGTCTGGAGTGCGGCGGCAAATCGCCGCAGATTTTTCTGTCGGACCTGCCCGACATGGAAGCGGCCATCGAGAGTGCCTACGGCGGCATCTACGACAACATGGGTGAGGTCTGCAGCGCCGGATCGCGGCTGTTCGTGGAGCGCGGCATCTACGACGAGTTCGTGGAGCGTTTCCAGGCCGAAGCGCTCAAGGCCTACGCCCCGGGCGACCCGCTCGACCCGGACACGAGCATGGGCCCGCTGGTCACAAAGGGCGATCAGCAGCGCGTGCTCAGCATGATCGAAAACGGCAAGGCCGAGGGGGCCCGGCTCGTCTTTGGCGGCGATGCGCCCACGGCGCTGGAGCCGGGTGCTTTCGTGAACCCGACGCTGTTTGCCGATGTGACCAACAGCATGAGCCTGGCCCAGCAGGAGATCTTTGGACCCGTGGCCAGCGCCATCCCCTTCGACGACATCGACGAAGCACTGCGCCTCGCCAACGATAGCGAGTATGGCCTTGCCTCCAGCGTCTGGACCCGGGACATCGACAAGGCCATGCGCCTGGCCAAAGGGCTGGAAGCGGGCATGGTCTATGTGAACACGTACGACGCGGGTGACTTCACGCGACCCTTCGGCGGCTGGAAGCAGTCGGGCAATGCGCGTGACGCCTGCCTCGACAGCTACAAGAGCTACACGCAGACCAAGGCGTGCTGGATTCAGCTCAGCGGCTGAGCGCCGCCAGGCCCGGCTATGCGATCTGGACGAACTGAACGAACTGGACGACACCCATCGCACACGGCCACTGATGACGCGCCCTCTATCATGGGCGCGCAAGACACGAACAAAACACAACAAGCAACGCGAACCACGCAGCAGGGAACACCATGACCGACGACAGCCTGAAGGCCGAACTCGAAGCCTTTCTCGAAGCCAACCTGGACACGCGCTTTATGGACGTGTTCGCCGCAGACATTAACGGCATCATTCGCGGCAAGCGCATTCCACCGGAAGACTTCGCCAAGCCGTTCCAGAAAGGCGCCAACTTCTGCGCCTCCGCGGCCCTGCTCAACAGCCGCGGTGAGGCCGCGGAGAACCACCAGTACGGCGCCCACGATGGCGACCCGGACATACGCAGCGTCGCCGTGCCCGGTTCCCTGGCCCCGGTGCCCTGGGCCAGCGTCCCCACCGCCCAGTGCCTGCTCGAACTTCAGGAATTCGATGGCAAACCGTTCTTCGGCGACCCGCGGCACGTGCTCAAGCGGGCCATGCAGCCGCTGCTGGACCTGGGTTTGAAGCCCGTGCTGGCCACGGAGCTGGAGTTTTATCTCGTCGACTACGACGGCGACACCTTTATTCCCAGGCACCCCAAGATCGCCGGCTCGGACTGGGACCAGCTCGGCGTGCAATTCGGCAGCTTCGACGACCTGGACGATGTGGAGCCTTTCCTGCTGGACCTCGACAACTTTTGCCGCGTGCAGGACATCCCGGCCGGCGCCGCCCTGTCGGAATACTCACCGGGCCAGTTCGAGGTCAACCTGAACCACGTGGATGATCCGGTGCTGGCCTGCGACCATGCCATCCTGCTCAAACGCGCCGTCAAGGCAGCGGCCAAAAAGAACGGCTTTGCCGCTTCGTTCATGGCCAAGCCCTTCGGCGAGCACGCCGGCTGCGGCCTGCACGTGCACGTGAGCGTCGTGGACAAGGACGGCAACAACATCTTCTCCGGCGAGAGCGCCGACGGGCCCTGGTCCGACCAGCTGCGCCATGCAATCGGCGGCCTGGCAGAAACCATGGACGACGCCATGGCCGTCTTTGCGCCCAACGCGAACTCCTACCGGCGCTACGCCCCGGGCTTCTTCGTGCCCGCCAAGCCCACCTGGGGCCCGAACCACCGCGATCTTGCGCTGCGCATTCCCGTCTCCGGCCAGGGCAACCGGCGCGTAGAACACCGCGTCTCCGGCGCCGACGCCTGCCCCTACCTGGTGATCGCCGCCATCCTGGCGGGCATCCACCATGGCCTGACCAACAAGGTGGAACCCGCGCCCATGACGCCCGAACGCGAAGACATCGAGTACGAGGTCACGCTGCCGATTCGCTGGGACAAGGCCCTGGACGTGTGGGAAGCCGATACGATCCTGCCAGACTACTTCGGCAAGGAGTTTCACCGCGTCTATGGGCTGTGCAAGCGGGAAGAGTCGGACATCTTCCATGCGGAGGTGACGGATCGGGACTACGAGTGGTTTTTAAGGGCCGTCTAGCTGTTCAGCATCATGTCGCTCACTCGATTGGCTTCTTCGCGCTTTGCGCGAAACCGCCTGCACTCGTTCACGACGAATACGCGACATCATCCGTTTGTTGTGAACTGGTGATGTTCAGGGATTCGATCCTGCCCTGTTGATTCTTTGTTAACGCCTTTCTGATGCACTCTTTAACAAATGTTCACATAAATGAAATTTATTTCGATTTGGCTTCAGGATTTGTTCATTTCTTCTTGATGGGGGCGGTTCAGACTCTTTTCTCTCCGGGCCGTTTTGTCCGGGGTATGAGAGAACACAACAGGAGGAAAACCACTGATGAGCCGACTTACCCGCCTCGCTGCAGGCCTGATCGCTGCTGGTGGCAGCTCCCTGGCGCTGGCTGATGCCAACGTCACCATTGCGCACTTCGCGCCCTTTGCCGATACGCTTGCAGGCACGTCTGTGACCATCGCGGTCAATGGCGACACGCTGCTCGAAAACGTTGAATTCAAGGATTTCACGGCGCCCCAGGCACTCGCCGCCGGTGAATACACCATCGACATCATTCCTACCGGCGCCACGGAGCCGGCCATCAGCGGCACGTTCATGCTGATGGACGATACGGATTACACGCTGTTT
>JBCDHO010000057.1:0-9912 GCA_038749855.1 Pseudomonadota bacterium | reverse complement strand
GGCGCTCACGGCGGCGGCGCCGGAAAGATCTGCCTTCATGTGCCACATGTCTTCCGGGGGCTTTAGGGAAATACCGCCCGTGTCAAAGGTGACGCCCTTACCTGCCAACACCAGGGGCGCCTCGTCACCGCCACCGGTATATTCAATGATCAGAAGACGTGGCGGGCGGTCCGAACCCTTGCCCACCCCCAGGTGGGCGCCCATGCGCAGGCGTTCCAGGTCGTCCTCATCCAGCACCTTGATGTCGACCCGTCGGACGCCGTCGAAGGCGTCCTCCACCCGGTCGACGAAGCTTTCTGGGTAGATCACATTCCCCGGCTCAGACGCCAGGTCGCGGGCCAGGTAGATGGCGGCGGCGAGGTGCTCGAGATCGTCCGAAAAGCGCGCGGCCGAGGCGCCATCATTGCTAAGGACGCGCACAGCGCCCAGCGTCTCCGGATCCAGCTGCGTCACCTGGTAACGATCAAAGCGGTAGTCGCCAAGACGGAACCCGAAAGCGACGCGATCGGCACTCGCCCCAGGCGTGCCTTCGTCGCCCGGCCAGAGCACGTGGACGTCGCGTCCACCGGTGCCGGTATTCAGACCCGCTGCCAGCCCGCCAAAATCTTCCGCATCCAGCCGATCAACCGGCCCGGCGCCAAGCCCAACAAGATCAATGCGCGCGTAGGGCGCAATCGCGTACAGGGTCAGGGTCGTGTCCTCAACGCCGATGAACCCGGCTTCGCCAATTGCGGCACTCAGCTGACCGCCGGTCCGTGCATCAACATCGGCCAGGGCGCCGGTCATCATGGCAGTGCCCTCCTCGCTTTGCCGGACGGCAATGGCCAGAGCACCCGCTTCGGGCAAAACATAGGGGGCAAATTCGATGGCGCGCTGCGCCCAGACATTCATGGAGAGTCCGGTCGCAAGGCAACCGGCTAGCATCAGGCGTATCAAGGTGTTGGTCCTCTGCGGGTGGTTCTGATTGGCTTGGGCATCAAGGCTAGTGCCTTGCCGTGAGCGGACCGTCAAACGGAAAAAGCGCCCTCCTTCCCGGACTGTCGCAGAACGGTCAGCTCCAGCACGGCCATGAGGCCAAAGTAGACGGCAGCGCCTGCAACCGCCCGATCGGGCTGCGCCTCCCACAGGCCGCCGCCCCGGGTGGGAAACAGCTGGTCGACCTCTTCCGGGGTGATGCCCCAGGCGGGGATGGGGATAAAGACCGTCCCGAACACCACCGCGAGATAGCACATGACGCCGATCGCGGAGCGACGCATCATGGCCTCCTCACTTTTGGGCCCATTGGTAAATGCCGTCAGCACCCGTCCCGCAACGACCGCACCGAAAATCCACAGCAGCGCCGGACTGTCCGTCGACTCGGCAAAGGCCCATACCATCAGGCCGTAAAAGCACAGGAGCCCGGCGATAAAGCCGACCCGCCGGATCAGCGTGTGGCTCTTTTTCAGAGCAGCGGTCATGAAGACCCCCGAGTGTAGTAAAACGAATTCAAGAATCAGCAGGCCCACTCCGAAACGCACCCAGCGCCCCTCGTCACGGGCCATGGGCTCTGCCCAGACACCCAGCAGCACCCAGGACAGGTAGAGACAGGGAGCCGCGGCCAACACTGCACCCAGCCATGACTTGAGATCGAGCGATACCGCCGGTGCCGGAGCAAGGGTCACGACATGGTCATCCGCTCTTCACGATAAAGCCGTTCGAGGTGGGCCGTGGTTGCGGGATAGTTCTCGCGCCAACGCATGGCGTCTGCGATCAGGCCCTCGGGCTGTTGTTCCCGGGGAATGCGCTCGACCTCGTAGGCGCCGGCGGCGAATTCCGGCGGTTCAAGCCAGAAGGCAGACAGGCTCGCCAGCGTCAGGTCAACGAAATCACTCGTGTCTCCGCTCAGCAGGCTCTTGCGGCCATCGACCAGCAATTCCTCGGTCGAAGCAAGCAGCGCTTCCGTTCGTTTGACGGCCTTGCGGTAGTTCTCTGGGCTCGGATCGAAGCCTCGCCGTACGACGCCTTCGAGGAGGGGATAGAGAAGCTTGATGGCCCAGCGTTGCCAGGCGGGCAGGCCCGGACTGTCCGCGCCCCAGGCGGCCTTGCACAGGGACGGATCTTTCAACAGGAAATGGTAAATCCAGACCTGCTGGCTCACCCCATAGCGATCAATGCGATGTTCCCATTCGAGGCGCTCGGCGGTGGGTTCGAGCCAGGCTGTATCGACGTCCGGATCTGCCAGGTAGCGGCCATAGAGAAATCGGAGTATGGCGGAAGACTCGCACAGGGAAGAGCGCGTCCTCCCGGTCTGGACCGTCAACATAGGCACCGTACGACCGCGGAAGAACACGCCGATGACACCGCCCATGCGCCGTTCATCGTAAGGCACGCCCAGGCGGTCCAGGGTCCAGCGGCCTTTCTCGGAAAAATGACTCGGCAGCAGGGTCTCGAGCTCCAGCTCCGCGCCCGCTGGCCGCCGGCCCAAGGCACCGAGCACCAGGACCTGGCGCCACACCAGCAGGGCGATGACAGCGAGGACCGCGAAGAGCCAGTGCCAGTGAAACGCGGCCACAATGACCGGCAGGGCAAACAGCACGATGGTGTAAAGCAAGCGACTCATGAACAACTCCCGGGCGACGGCGAGCGCGGACCGCCCTGCCTGACGACCTGTTCAGTATAGGCCCGGCATGGACCAGCCCGGGGGGCCCGATCAGATCGATGAAATTGACGTCAGCCCGGCCATCGAACCGCGTGACAGAGCCAGCGAGCGGGTCCCGACCCCAGGCTCAGCGCCACCCCGCACGGTCGTAGAGCCGCACCGCTTCTGCCTGGTTGCTGCCGTAGATGCTGGCGTTGATGGTCTCTTCCCTGTATTCCTCCAGCGCCGCGATGGGCCCCGGCGTTTCCCCGACCACCGGATACTCATTGTTGCCTTCCGCGAAGAGGCGCTGCGCATAATCGCTGGTCAGGTACTCGAGGAACTGCACGGCCGCCTCACGGTTGGGCGCATGGCGCACCAAGCCGGCACCGCTGATATTGACGTGTGTGCCGCGGTCATCCTGGTTCGGGAACACCACCGTCAACGCATCGACCACGGCACGGTCCGCTGGATCGTCAGAGCCCATGAGCCGTCCAAGGTAATAGGTGTTGGCGATACTCACGCCGCACTCACCGCTGGCCACGGCACGCAGCTGGGCCGTGTCATTACCCTGCGGTTCGCGCGCGAAGTTGGCGACCAAGCCACGCGCCCAGGCTTCCGTCGCCTCCGGACCCACCGATTCGATCATGGATGCCCCCAGGGACAGGTTGTAAATGTTCGAGGATGAACGCATGCAGACGCGGCCCTGATAGGCCTCGCCGGCAAGGTCCTCGTAGCGCGAAGGAACGGGGAGCCCCTCGGCCCGGTTCAGCACGATCACTCGCGCGCGCTTGGACAGCCCAAACCAGAGATTTTCCGGATCCCGCAGGTGCGCCGGCACGCGTGCTTCGAGCACCTCAGACTCAACGGGCTGGAAGATTCCCGCCTCCGCAGCCCGCCAGAGACGTCCGGCGTCGACCGTGATCAACAGATCTGCCGGGCTGAGCTCACCCTGCGACTGGATCCGCTCCATGAGCGCATCCGAACCGCCCTCGATGAGGTTCACTTCGATACCGGTTTGCTCCGTAAACGTCTCGTAGAGGGCCAGGTCCGTATCGTAGTGGCGCGCGGAGAATACGTTCACTTCCGCAGCCTGGGAAGCAGCCGCGGTAAAGGCGAGCACAAGCGTCAGCGAGGCCTGGAGGGCGCGCGGTCGGAAAGTCGTCATGGGAATCCTGTAGGTTTTAAATGAGAATGGTTCTCAAGCATAAAGCAGCACCACGGAAGGCGCAAAAGTCAAACTGACCGACGCTCCAACGGGGAACCCCGGCGTCGCAAGCGCGTCGCCCGGCGCTGACTCAAGGTCTCCAGTCACGGTCTGCCAGGATGCTGGCAACTCCACGTGCAGCACCTCACCCTGCGCCTCGACCCGCAGCAGGGTCCGCCGCCCCGCAAAGCGCACATCCGTAACTCGGCCTGCACCCCCGGGCATGCGTTCAACCGCCAAGGCACGGGGATCGATGGCCAGCTTCACCGTTGCGCCTGAAGCCAGGTCAGCCGCAGGCAGACCGGCCACGGGTCCGAACACCGTGTCGACCACACCGTCACTCCAGGTGCCGTTTAGAAGCTGACGCTCGCCAATCACCTCGGCCACGAAAGGGTGGGCCGGCTCAGTCCAGAGCGCTCGGGGTGTTCCAAGCTGGACGATGCGGCCATCCACGATCACGGCGATACGATCCGCGAGCAGCATTGCGTCTTCCGGATCATGGGTCACCAGCAACGTGGTCGTGCCCGTCTCCTTCAGCAGGAGCCGGGCTTCTTCCCGTAGCTGACGAACCAGCAGCACATCAACGCTGGCGAAGGGCTCGTCCAGCAGCATGACCGCCGGCGAAGGCGCAAGGGCGCGCGCCAGTGCCACCCGCTGCTGCTGACCACCGGAGAGTGTATGCGGATAGCGTGCCCCAAGCCCCGCCAACCCAGCGCGGGACAGGAGCTCGTCGACGCGCTCGCGCGCAGCGGTGCTGGCAGGCGCCTCCATACCAAAGGCGATGTTGTCCGCCACCGGCAGGTGTGGGAACAGGGCATGCTGCTGAAACACCAGGCAGGTAGGGCGGTCTTCCGGAGCAGAACAGGCCGCCGGCGTCACCGTTTGTCCCGGCAGTTCAATCGTACCGGCCTGGAGCGGCTCCAGGCCCGCGGCCAGGCGCAGCAAAGTGGTCTTTCCGCTGCCGGAGGGGCCCAGCAGCGCCATGATTTCACCGTGCTCCACCTCGAGATCGACGCCGTGCAACACGGCTTGATCGCCATAGGCATGCTCGATGGCGCTGAACGCTATACTCACGGCCTTCCCTTTCGTCGGTGCGTGCCGCATTCTCCGCCCTTCCCCCAAGCGCTTCAATGGTTTCGTGTTCGCTCGATCACCCTCACTGACCCTGAGCTCGTTGCTGATCGCCATTCCGGTGGCGCTGCCGATCGTGGTCGTGCTGGGTGCCCTGGTCGCACCCGACGATGCCGCGTGGACACACCTGCGCGAGAACCTGCTCGCGGAGTACGCACTCAACACGCTGGGTCTCATGGCCCTGACCGGGCTGCTGGCCGCGCTGATCGGGACCATGACTGCCTGGCTTACCAGCCAGTTCACTTTTCCCGGTCATCGCTGGCTGGCGCCGGCACTGGTGCTGCCCCTGGCTTTGCCGACCTATATCGCCGGCTATGTCTACGCCGAGCTGCTGGAGTTCGCCGGGCCCGTGCAGAGCACGCTGCGCGAGCTGACAGGCTGGGGCGCCAGCGACTATGTCTTTCCCAACATCCGCTCCCTGCCGGGCGCCGCGCTGGTCATGGCCCTGGTGCTTTATCCCTACGTCTATCTGCTGGTCCGCGCCAATCTGGAGGCTCAGTCAGCAACGATTAGCCAGGCAGCCCGTTCCCTGGGCAGTTCTGGCTGGAACCTGTTTCACCGGGTCACACTGCCCCTGATGCGCGTGGCGCTCGCTGGTGGGACGGCGCTCGTATTGATGGAGACGGCCGCGGAATTCGGCGTGGTTGAGCACTACGGTGTCCCGACGCTCACCACCGGCGTCTTCAGAACCTGGCTGGCCATGGGTGAACGGGAAGCCGCGCTGAAGTTGGCCGGCTGCCTTTTTTTGCTGGTGCTGGCGCTGGTAGCGGCCGAGCAGCTCACGCGGCGTGGTCAACGCAGCAAACTGCCCTCGCCCGAGGGAGAAACACCCAAGCGACAGCTCCAGGCGTTTCCGGGCTGGCTGGCCAGCCTCGCCTGTACCTTGCCCGTGGTGCTCGGTTTTCTTCTGCCCACCGCCGTGCTGCTCAACCACGCGGTAGAAACCGGTGATCCGCTCTGGGGGCCCCGCTTTCTTGCCTTTGTGACCAACACGCTCACCGTCGCCGCCATCGCCGCCGCCCTGTGCGTGCTGGCCTCGCTTTGGCTGGCCTACACGGAACGGCTCAATCCTTCGCGCTGGCTGGGCGGACTGGTCCGCTTCGCCACCCTTGGCTATGCGCTGCCCGGCCTGGTACTCGCCATCGGCGCCCTGGCGCCGCTCACCCTGCTCGATCAGTGGCTGGCCGGCCTGTTCGGTCGCCAGCTGGGTCTGCTTTTCACCGGCAGCATTGCCGGGCTCGTGTTCGTCTACATTGCACGCTTCCTGACCGTGGCTTACAACACGACGCGCGGGGGGCTGGGGCAGGTCAACCCGGTGCTGGACGATGCAGCCCGCAGTCTCGGTCAGGGCCCGCTGGGCGTCTTGCGGCGTATTCACGTTCCGCTGCTGACCGGGACCATCGCCTACGCGCTGCTGCTGGTCTTCATTGATGTCATGAAGGAACTGCCGGCTACGCTCATCCTGAGGCCGTTCAATTTCGAGACGCTGGCGACGCGCGTCTACCGACTGGCGTCCGATGAGCGGCTCGCAGAAGCCTCCACCGCCGCCCTGCATATCATCGGCATCAGTCTTTTGCCGGCCATCCTGCTCGCGCGCAGTACAGGGCGGACGGCCCGTCCTCGGGCCGAGGGGTGAGGGGCCAGGGGTCGCGGGAATTTGGGGTGAGGGAGCAGGCGCGAGGGACCAGGCATGAATGACCAGTAGTGAGGGACGGCGTTGAGTCTCTAGTGAACGCGTCCCTGGGCTTCCTCGATGCGGCGCTCGAGGGCTTTCAGCTGAATTCTTGACCCGGTAAACCAGCCTTCCGGCCAGCCGACACCCTGCGCGAGCATGCGGTCGAAGATCGCCGCCTGGTCGTAGCGCTTGCTGCCCCAACCGGCCAGGTACTGGAGCCGCATATTGCGGTCCCGATTGATCTGCGCGTAGTCCAGCCAGTGCGCCAAATCTGCGGGGCGGCCCGCATAGGTCGCCAGCAGCTCGATGCCGGAGTCGATACCGACCGAGGCCAGCGACCTCCGCAACGCCGGTGAGGCCGAGAGGCGCTCCTGCAGCCGATCCACCGCGAGCGTGTCGCCATCGCGCATGCCCACCAGCACAAGATCGTACCCCTCGCCATTGACCGTGTTCGCAAAGATGGCGCTGTTGGGGAACGCGGTCATGAACGTTCCAATCACGCTGCGGGCCGATTCCTCGGTGCTTTCATACAGCTGACCCCAGGCGGTAACGACCCCCCCGGGCTTAAGCCGATCCTTAGCCAGGCGCCAGAACTCCTCCGTGTACAGGGCCGCAGAGCCCCGGGTCCAGGGATCCAGCGGGTCAGAAGTGATGCCATCAAACAATCGATCCGTGTTGCGCAGGTAGTGCCGACCGTCCTCGACCACGAGCTCCACACGCGGGTGACGAACCACACCTTCGTTCCAGGGCGAAAACCACTTATCAGCCACGCGTGTGACCAGCGGCTCGATTTCCGCCACGGTCACGCGCCCCACGGCCTCGTCGAGGGCGAGTGCTCCGGCGGTCACGCCAGCTCCGAGCCCGATGACGAGAAAATCGTCACGACCTTCGGGAAGGAGACTGGTCAAGTGTCCAAGCATGCGCTGCAGACGCATGTCGCGCGGATAGCTCGAAGCCTGGACCTTGCCCGAGTTGTGATAGGTCAGCGCCCCGTTGGGTTCGCGGCTGACCGCCACCGAGGCCGTCACCCCCTCCTGCGCATACACCACGTCTACGCCCTCGCCCCAGTCCGGGAGATAGTGGCCCGCCGCAATCACCTGTGCCGGAATGGGCGGAACCGCACTCAGGCTGACCGCCCCGAAAGCGAGGCACAGCGCGCCCGCGCCAACGACTGCAAGCCTCGAGGGCGCCGCCAGCAGCACGGCGGTCAGGGCAGCCAGGAGTGACAGGAGCACAAGCGCCTGCTGCGTCACCGCACTCCCGAACAGCGGCACCAGCACCAAGGTAGCGCCCAGCGCACCGGCGATGGCGCCCAGCGTATTGGCGGCGTAGAGCCGGCTGACCGGACGGCCCGGATCGACCGTCGTGCTGGTCTTCGAATCCGCATCAACCAGGATCGCCAGCGCCAGGGGAAAGCTCGCGCCCCACAGGATCGTCGCCGGCAGCATGGCCCAGGCCGATCGCACCAGATCCGCCGGGAGGCGAAGCGCCTCGTTGACCGGCCAATAGGGCAGGTCCTGTGTCACCGCGTAGGCCGCCCAGGCAATTGCCGGGGCCAGTAAGGCCTGGCATAGCGCAAGCGCGTAGGCGGGGGTGCGCAAGCGCTTGCCAAGCGCAGCGCCCAGGGAGGTCCCGAGGCCGAGGCCAAAAAGGAACACCGCCAGGATCAGGGCGAATCCGTAGACGGTAGCGCCGATAAACAGGGCGAGCTGGCGTGTCCAGATGACCTGGCATGCGAGGGCCGTGGCGCCGGACAGAAACAGGATGGCCCCGAGTCCCAGCGTGCGTGGATTCGAGACGTTGGTAGAAACGCTGTTCGCTTCGCTTGCCGAAGCCTTACCCGTTTCATCCCAGCGCTCGCCGCGCGCAAGCCACAGCGCAACACCACAGACACCGAGGTTGATAGCGACGGCCACCGCCGTGGCGACCTGCACATCATGAAAGCGCAGCAGGTAGAAACCCGCGAGCACGGTGCCGAGCGCTGCGCCAGCGATGTTGCCTCCGTAGAACCACCCCAGGCGCGCCATCCCTGGCCGGCTGACCGCTACCCAACGGGCAATCGCCGGGAGTGTCGCACCCATCAACATGGTCGGCGGCAACAAAAACAGCGCCGCGAGCACCGCCCGCAGCGCGACGGCTCCGGGACCGGGCTCCGCAAGCCCGGGCAGGCCCACACGCAATACCGGCAGGAGCAACAGCAGCAGGACCGCGAACACCGCGATACCGAATTCCAGCAGGGCGTAGACACGCAAGGGATGACGGTTCGTCGGCACGACGCGAGGCAGCAGCACAGCGCCGAAACCCATACCGCCCATAAACGTGGCCAGAAGAATGCCCAGGGAAACCGCGGAAACACCGATGACCAGCCCGAGCAGCTGGAACCAGACCAGTTCGTAGATCAGGGCCGAGCAGCCGCTGCCGATAAACAGGAAGAGCAGGATGGCAACGACCGGGCGCTGCCCCAGCTGCTCTTTCGTCAAGTGCCGTCCTCGAAATCGTCTTCGAACAGCTCCGGTTCACAACGTAGGGCCGGCGGCCGGACATCGGCCTGGTCGCTGAACCAGAGGAAGTAGTACGACCCCTCGGAGACGCCGACGCCCATGGACCGCCAGCGGATCGACGACCAGGAACCCTCATTCAGCATAACGGGGTTATGGCCGGGACTGTTTTGCCAGCCGCGCAGGGCGGCCTCAATAGAAGCGTAGCCGGATGCAGCCAGCTCATAACCGTTACCGGTGAAGATGCCGCCGCTGATTTCCCGAGGCTTGTCCCACATGCGCTGTGCCTGGGCATGGTCGGACGTGTAGCACATGCCACTCCAGCGATTCGGCTGGTCGAAGGACCAGCTGTGCAGATTGCACGGTGCACGAAACAGCGTCGCGAAGTTTTTGCGCGCGTCTTCGACATGGGTCTGTCCGACCTGGGTGAGCGTGATGGACCACGGCACGGGTGGCAGGCCGTTGTCCCCTCGATAGTCGTTGACCAACTGGAGCAGCGCTTCCTGCTCCTCGGTCAGGCAGGAAAAGCCCTCCTGCGCGGTCGTCAGTGCCGGACTTGAAAGGCACAAGGCCCCCAACAGCCCAAACAAACTCATCCGTTTCCCCATGATTGCCCTCCTGGCAAGTGCGTCTCACCGCATGTGGCAACACGATGCGACTTATCCTGAGCCCAATTATGCGCTAAGTTGGTTTTTCTCTACAAATCCGACGCTTGCTTGCCTCAACGCCGTTCCACTGTGCCCTGACCCAGGAGTTTTCCTTGTGAAAGACAAGCCAGTCATCG
>JBCDHO010000056.1:0-10128 GCA_038749855.1 Pseudomonadota bacterium | reverse complement strand
CGGTGTGCTGGCGAGCTACACGCTCATCGCCCTGGTGTACATCATGATGGACGAGCTCCCAGATTTTGGTGAAGGCGCTCACCTGGTCCGCGTCGTCCATGGTCACGGCGTACACATAGTGCGAGCGGGTCGATTGCCCGGTTGGCGGCACCGGACCGCCATCGCCGACGTGTGTCGCGCTGTAGGTCGCGAAGAACAGCGCCGTGCGGGTGCTCTCATCCCAGGCGCTGGCGTGCAGCTCGTAGCTGGCGCCGGCGGCGGTTACGGTGCCGAAGGCCTTCATCCACTCGCAGTAGCCTTCGACCGTGTCGATCTCGGCAATGGGCTCGCTCTGCGCGCTGAAGCGGGCGCCTTCGGCCACATAGGACCTGCAGGCTTCCCAACCCAGCGGTGCCTCACAGGCCTCGAAGAAGCGCTTGGCGTTTTCAAATCCGGACATGCGGGCCTCCTGACGCAGCGCGGTGCTCGCCACAATGCTTGCTGAGCCGCAATAGTAGCTGCCAGCCGGTGCGCGGTGGAAGCGGTCGCGCCCTGGGACCGCACGCCTGAGCCGCGGTGCTGAGCTAGGGCACCAGCTTCCCGCTGACGGTGTAGAGCTGCACTGGCACTGTGCGCCCTGAGGCCAGCGTGACCGTGGCGTCGGAACGCTCGTAGTCCTCCCCTTCAAAGGCATCGAGGCGCGCCCAGTGATCGGCCAGTGATGCCGAAGTCAGCACCGCGCCGGGCACCGCGGGCCCCGCCCCATCAAGGACCAGGCCCGGATAGCCGAGCCCGGAGCCCCAGCCGGCTTCGAGCAGGCGCCCGCGGACCGTGGCCGGCTCCCAGGTACCGTCGATGCCGTCCAGCACGTCGTGATTGCTGCCGCCCGGCTGCAGGGAGCCGTACACAAACAGTCGCTGCGTCATGGGGCATCCTCCGTTGCGACGCCGTCGAGAGTGGCCTCAATTCGCGCGCTCGAGTTCAGGTGGATCAGCCGGGTGCTCGGATAGCCGTCGAGCAGCTGCGGGTTCAGGTAGCGTCTGCGGCCCTTGGCGTGGTGGGTGATCGACCACCAGATCACCGAGTCCGAACTCAGGAATCCCTTGCGCAGCGTTTCCCGATTGCCGGTGTCCGGCCACAGTTCCTGGCGTGAGCGGCTGCGCCGGATCGTTCGCCGGGTGACCTGGGCGATGGTCTGCAGAAAGGGCAGATCCAGAAACACCACGACCTGCGTGCGCGGCCACTTGATGGGACAGCTTCGGTGGTAATTGCCGTCGAGCACCCAGGCGTCGCCGGCAAGGGCTTGTTCGAGTTTGGGAAAGAAGGCGCTGTCGTCGGGCTCCTGCCAGTCCGGCAGCCAGTAGAGCTGGTCCATCTCGATGTAGGGGATGCCTTTGAGCTCCGCCAGGCGTCGGGCAAAGGTGGACTTGCCCGTGCCCGACGTGCCGACCACGTTGATGCGCTGCGCTGTGCGCAGCTGTTCGATGTGGACCGGCAGGTCCCCTTGATCGACGGACATGTGTCACTGCGGCAGGCCTTACGCCGCGGCATTAAAGCCCGACCCCGCGCACCGTGACAAGGCGCGGGCTGCCGGCGCTAGCGCACGATGGTCACCGCGCAGGGGGCACTGTTGGCCACAGCGTTACTGACGCTGCCCAGCAGGACGCGCGCGACGCCTGAACGGCCGTAGCAACCGATCACGATCAGGTCGGTGCTGCTGTCCTTCGCGTAGCGACAGATTTCATCGGCCGGGTAACCCCACAGGTTGATGAGCGCGGGTGCCTCCGCCAGCTCGCCAACCGCGTCGGCGGCAGCCGCCAGTTCCTCTGCCAGCGCGGTCTCCTCGATCTTGCTGCGCACGTTCTCAGTGGAAAACGCGGAGCCATCGGGCATGGCCATGCCGACCATGCTCCAGGCGGTTGGAATGACCACCTGCTCATCGTGCACGGTGATGATGCTGACCCGGGCCTTCAGCGCGCGCGCCAGATCACCGGCCATGGCAGCCGCGCGGAAAGAGATTTCGGAGCCATCGGTCGGGACTAGAATATGCTGAATCGTGCTCATGATCGTGCCTGCGGTGCTTGCTGCTGACTGAAAGGAAGCATCGCAAGGCGCGCACGCGCCGCCCATAAGGGGATTCCGTAGCGCCCTAAGGGGCGATCCTGCTCATGCCCGGATGCCCATGGCGCCTCTCGCCGCCGAGGATGCCGCTCGAGTTCGCGCTAGGCGCGCGTCAGGACCTCCAGAGCGAAAGCGTCCCAGCCGGTTGCGGTCAACGCGATCGGTCGCACCGCGCGCACCCTGGCCAGCGCCGCCTCCGGCGCCAGTCGGTGTCGTTGGCTCAGGTAGTAAGCCATGAACAGACCGGTGCGATCCTTCCCATGGCGACAGTGCACCAGGGTGGCGGCGCCGCGCTCGAGCTGCGCGTTGACGAACTCGAGCGCCCTGGGCAGGCGCTCCAGACACAGCTCCAGGTCCCCGGGTCTGGGCGGTGCGTTGGCTGCCAGCGGCACACAGGCGTAGGCCAGCTTCGCTGCCGCCAGTTCATCCTCGTACACCGATTCGCCTTCGTTCACCGACAGCACGGCGCCTACACCGGCACCGGCGAGCTCGGTCAGGGACCAGGGATCGTGGTTCGGCCCGGAGCGACCACAGAGTTCGCCCTCGATCAGCCAGAAGAGATGCTGCATGGTCGTTGCTGGCCTAGGACTTGTGTTGTCGCGAGCCCGCAATCTGCAGGGCTTTGGGGTCTGGCCAACCGGCGTACTGGGGTGCGTCACCCTCGATCGCGTGCCAGGGCGCTTTATCACCGACAAAGATATGCGCAGCTGGCCCGTCAGAAAACGCGTCATCGAGGGTGCCCAGGCGGATGCGGTACATCTTGGGCGCATCGCCGACCGCCGTGTAGATCGGGGAACCACACTCGCCGCAGAAGTATCGGTGCTTGCCCGGGGTCGACTCGTAGCTGCGCAGCTGCTGTGCACCGCTCACCAGGCGGAACGCTTCGACCGGCACCGCGATGTTCGCCGCGAACGCGGTGCCATTCGCTTTGCGGCAGCTGCGGCAATGGCAGTAGACGTAGGGGCCGATGATCTCATCCGCTTCATAGCGCACGGCCATACACAGGCAGGAACCGGTCAGCATTTTTCAGTCCTCCGTCGCGGTCCAACCCGCTTCCCAGTACACCTCGATCTCGTAGCCATCAGGATCGGGAAACTTGATCGATCGAAAGTCCGGCTCCCGGCAATCCTCGGTGATGGTAATGCCTCCTTCCGCGAGCCTGGCCTGGAGCCCGTCGATGGCGGCGGCATCGGGCGCGATGAACCCGTGATGCGCGCCGGGCGGGTGCGCGGGCGAGCCCGCCTGAAACGCGAGGTCCGTGCCGGCCGCGTTGCGCAGGTGCAGCGAGTTCCCGAGCCAGACCGCCTCGCCATCGGGCAGGACATAGCGCTGGTAGAAGCGACAGCTCGCTTCCGGCTGCGTCACAACGAGGTTCAGATGGTTGAAGCGCATGGCCGTTCCGCCTTGATGTCTTCAGCTTCGATCGAATCGCCCATGGCTCAGAAAGTGCAGGGTCTGCCGGATCACCGGCGCTGAGCGCATCATGAACGTGTGGGAGTGGGGCATCTCGATGTGGTCTGCCATGCCCGCGACCTTGGTGTTCTCGACATGCACTTTACCGTCATCGGGGTTGGGCAGGCTGCGCGAGAGAATCGGGTTGACCGAGCGAGTGCCGGCGATCACGCCCAGCTCGAAAGAGACGGGTCCGAGCTGCCGCGGCAGGCTGTTCGGGTCCGTGCCGAGCTGCATCCCGGCTGGACCGTTGACCAGTCGATACCCCGGCACCTGGCGCCAGTCGTCGACCACGTGGCTGCCCTGGTTGGGTGGACCAAGCATCACCACGCGGCCAGGATGCGCCTGCGGATGTTGCTCGAAATAGTGCCGGACCAGGATGCTGCCGAGCGAATGGGTCACGAAGTGAATGCGCGCGGGGTTCGCGTCGCGGCAAGCAGCCAGTCCGCGTGCAACGGCTTTTGGGGCCAGCGCTTCGATTCGCTGCTGGCGGGATGGGTAGCCGATGTTGGCGACCCGATAGCCCTCTGATCGGAGCGCCTTCGCCATCGGCTGCATGGAGGCGGTTGACCGTGCCAGCCCATGCAGCAGCACCACACACTCATCCTGCGCGTGGGCGCTGGCGCCGGATCCGAGCAACAGCGCGGGAAACAGATGGCGGGTCAGTCGCTTCAACATGGGCGGTGCGATGCTGGCTTGAGAGTCCCGACCGTAGCACGGCGGGCACGGCGACGGAGGCGCGACCAGGCACAGAGCGCCTGCTGATACCAGGCGTCCTATCTGGTGCGACGTTTCAGCAAGGACTTTCGGTCGGATGCGCGGTTCACGGCCGTTGATCGTCGTGATAGCGGTAGTGCCCATGGATCGGGTAGGCGAACAACACGTCTTCTTCCCGCGGTCCCTGCCCGATGTTGTGAATGATCTGGTGGCGCTCCGTGCCCGGCACCAGTTGGTCACTGACGATGCCAATGTGGGGCAAGGCGCTTTGCAACCGCCAGGTCACCAGATCGCCCGGTTGATAGTCCTGTGGCTGCGAGCTCGGTGCCAGCGACTGTCCGTGCCGCTCGAAAAATCGCTCAAGGTTGGGTACGCGCCGGTGATCGATGTTGCGATCAGGGCGAGTCAGTCCCCAGCTCTGCGGATAGCGCTCGAAGTGCGCCGTCATGTCTTCGTGCACGCGCTGCTGCAGGTCGATCTCAAGGGCCCGATACGCTCTCACCACCAGGTCGGTGCAGACCCCGATGTTCTGCGGCACGTCGCCACCCGGGTAGTCGATGGCGCGATAGGAAGCGTCATAGCGAACCTGATGCTGGGTTCGCTCCCGCGCCGCTTCGACCAGCGTCCAATCCGCATGCCCCGTCAGCGGCATGAGCAGCAGGGCGAGCGCGGCGGCCTTCACGCGCTCAGCTCGGCGATGCGCTGTTCAAGGTTCCGGCGCGCCGGTGCCTCCAAGCGGTCTCGGATCACAGTCGTCTGGTAGATCTGCTCGCGGGACAGGAAGGTCGACAGGATCTGCGACCGGGCGGGCGCATAGACTTCATCCGGAACCCAGTGATACTCCTGCCGGATACCCTCGTCATAGCTCCGGAAGCTGGAGGGTGAGGTTCCCAGAATCCCCAGATCGATATCGACCATCAGGCGCGCATCGTCGCTGTCCGCCTCATGACTTTTTGTGGCCCGGATCATGTGCGCGATCCGGGCGATCATCGCGGCGTCGGCGTTCAGATCACTCAGGTAGTTCTCCAGCCAGACCGCACTGCGTTCTTCGTTGTCGCTCGCTTTGGTGTCGTAGATCGCGTCGTGGAACCAGATTGCCAGTTCGATTTCTGCTGGACGCTCTGCCAGGTCGGTGTAGAGCTGGAGCGCCTGCAGGCAGTGTGAGACGTGCGAGCTGTTGTGATAGTGGCGGTCCGATCCGTCGTAGGCGGTTTGGAGCGCATGGAACACGGACACATCGGCGGTAAGGCGAAGTGCTCGATGGGATGCTTCGAAGGTCTTGAGATCGAACATCTGAAACTCGCGTCGTCAGTCCTGGTCGGATGAACAGTTAAGGGTTTACTCAGCGCCGATGTGCTCGGACGCTGATGCCCTCTCAGTCGGCTGGGGCGGGCCCGGTTTCTTCTGTTGGACGCGCCAGAGGAATGCACCGAACAGTGCGCCCGCGGTCATCCAGATCGCGAAGCTGGTGAGCAGGGAGACCGCGTCCAGGCGATACGAGATGTCCTTCACGACGAGGGGAACGATCAGATTGGTGGCGGCGAACATGAGAACGCCATAGCGAAGCATTCCCTTCGTCAGAATGAAGCGCCAGAACCCACTGCTGGCCTGTGCTTCCCATCTCTCTTGAACTGGATCGTGCATGCCGATGGTTACGTCCGAGTGGCTCTGAATGAGGTTGTACCATAGGTCGTTAGCGCAAGACACTTGCCAGGCAGGGGGTGTCGTATGTGCGTCGACTTGTGATCTGTCCTTCCCGAATGCCTTTGGCAATACTGGGCCTCTGCGGGCGTCGAAAGAGGACGGAGTCGTGAAATTCCCAAAGGTGAAGCTTCTCGATCTGGCACAGGTACTGGCGGCGCTGGCGGTGTTTGTCGGGTTGGCGCTCGTGGTCTACGAGCTGCGACAAACCCAAACTCTGGCGCGCGCAAGCATCATGGCCAGTCACTGGGATCAGGTGCTGGAAAACAATAGAGCCAAGCTGGGCGAGAACCCGGCCGATGCGCTGACCAAGATCTGCGAGCCTCTGACCGAGCTGACCCCGCAGGAACGGGAGATCATCAGCGCCAACTTTGGCATCCGCATGAGTATGGTCGAGCGGACTCGGCTGATCGAAGAGATCGTCGAAATGGGTGTGCCCTGGGAAGAGTATGCGTACTTCCTGCTCAGAGATGGGCTTGCCACGCCCATCGGCCAACACGATTTCGCCTTCGGCGTCGATTTTGACAGTCAGACCGGGAAAGAGGGGGTCGTCAACGGCTGGCCGATTGAGTATCAGCCGATTGTCGATCGAATTTTGGAAGAAGGCGTTCCGGAGTGTGGGGCGTACTGGACCTTTCCGGAGCCCGAAGACTCTGTTCCCCCACCGGCGGAGCCTCAGTCGTCTTCGTAGTTGAAGCCTGAAGCTGCGAATTCACCTCATCGGCTGATTCTTAGCGAACCCGGGATGATGGCTGCTACTCGAGATAATCAGCGTCTAGGCCCTTCTCAATGCACGCTCGCATAAAGCCGGGTTCGGCGAGCATTCGATTGACGTAGCTTACGACAGTCGTGAGCGGCTGCTCCGTTTCGCAGGAGATCAGGAGTCCGTCGCCTTCATCGTCCATCTCCATCAGTTCTAGGCTGTTGTTCCCGTCCAGCTCAAATGCGGCAGTGATGAGCCCCAGCCAGGTCGGTCCGCCGCCCTGCAGGTCTTCACTTTCGAAGAACTCGATCACCTCATCCCGATGGTCGTATATGTTGAGGAAGTAGCCGGCCCCAGGGGCTTTCGAAATTACTAGCTCAGGATTTGGGTTCATGGACGGTCCTTGTCGTGAACGAAGATCGATTGTGTTCCATATCAAGCCGGCGCGCGACGTTTAGGGCGACTTGTGCTTGCCTGATGGGGGCTCGCCGGCGTCAGGCGATGTGATTCTGAAACACCGCATCGTTGTCCCACAGGTGCGCTAGGCACGGATGATCAATCCCTCAACTTGCCGCCAAAGCTGATTCGACCCAGAGCGGGTGGCTCGATCAGGATATGAACGTGCTTTTCCGGCCGCTCCAGAACGTCGGCGATCGCGGCGGTGAGGGACTCGATCAACGCCTCAAGCTCGTCATCCTTCGGCGGCCGCGCTTCGAGCACGCGAACGAACACGGGGTGTGGCGCCTCGGGAGACTGGTTTTCTGCGTAGTGCGTGGCCTCAAGGTTTCGAAGCTTTACCCAGGTACGCCCTGGCGCTGACTCGAACACTTTGCCCGCGCGATCGGCCAGGGCCTGTGAGACGGTATTGGTATTCGCTGTCAGCGCAACGACCTCGATATCCAGTATGGGCATGGACGTCCGTCTCCTTAGAATCGCGCGATGCGACCGTTGCCAGGGCCGCGTCTGTTCGTTGCTACCTGGCCGTGACTAGGCGAAGCGTTGGTTCAGCCAGTGGCCGATGTCGGCGATCTCTTCGTGGCAGACCTCATGGCCCATGGGATAGTCGTGCCACTCAACGCTGTAGTTCAACTGCGTCAGCGCTTCTCTGGCGGTCACCGCTCGCGTGATCGGGATCATCGGGTCCTGCACCCCGTGAACCAGAAAAATCGGCGTCTGCGCATTGTCCAGGCTGAGTTCCTCCTGCAGCCGCTCGTGGTCATGCAGATAGGTCGACAGCGCAAGGATGCCGCGCAGGGACTGGTCGTGGCGCAGCCCCAGATGCAGGGCGATGACCCCGCCCTGGGAGAACCCGGCGAGGACGACCGAGTCCGCCTTGATGCCGCGCTCCGCTTCGCGGGCCACGAGCGCCGCAATCTGCCGGGCGGACTCGCGGATATCCTCGTCGCCGCTGCGCGGTTGGCTTGGGTCGATGTCGTACCAGGCGCGCATGGTCATGCCGCCGTTGATGGTGACCGGTCGAACGGGCGCGTTCGGGAAGACGAAGCGCAGTCTCGCGTTCAGCTCGAGCATCTCGACAATGGGGATGAAGTCTGTGGCATCCGCGCCCAGGCCATGCATCCAGATCACGCTGCCGACCGGCGACTCGCCCGGACCGGCTTCCCGTTCCAGGCATTCGAGCAGGTTGTCACGCATGGATTGGCTCCCGGCAAAACCGCCATCGTTGCCGAGGTGTGTTGGTTTCGCAACCGGCGGTGCCACTGCCCTGTCTAGCGCGGTGGCCTGCAGTCGTGATGCTGCCAAAATGGGAGCCTTCCAGTACCCCGGGATCAGGGCCTACGCGGATCGAAGTGGAAGCATTCGTCGGTGAGAGCGCCACGGCCTCAGCGGTCGTTCGGTACAGCGATACCATTGGTCGCCAGAAAGTAACGCAGCGAGTGTGGCAACCGGCTGCCGCTGAACCCGTCGATCTTCTTTCCATCCTTGAAGAGGGCAATCGCGGGTAGCGCGTCAACCGCGTATTCCGCCGCCAGGCTTTGGCTCTTATCGAAGTCCAGCTTTGCGAGCAGAAAACTGCCCTGACAGTCTTTGGCCATCTCGGACAGGACCGGCGAGAACGCATGGCAGGGTCCACACCAGTGGGCGTAAAAGTCCACCAGCACGGGCGTGGTGTGGGAGTGCTCAAGGACCATGGACCTGAATTCGCTGGCGCTGATGTCCCGCTCATAGGGGCTCAGAGGTGCCTGATCGATTTTCGCGACCTCGCTCCGGCGGCCGAGGCTTCTAAGCGCCAGCATCAGAATGAGTGCAAGGGCAATGCCGATGATGAGGATGTGCAAACGGAGCGCTCGACGGTTTGGGTTCAGGTTCTGGGGCCAGCCTACTAGGCCCATGGCGTAAGGCAAACCTGGCGAAGGCGGCGCTGAATGCCTACTGTCCGCGGCGACCATCAAGCGTCAGCAGGCGCCGGGCGATCTGCCAGCCGTCTGCGGTTTTGCGCCATTGGTTGCGATACACCCCGGAGACCCGGTTTTGCGGTGTGGCGTCGTCCTTGCTCTGATGGGTGACCAGCACCAGGTTCTCGGTGGTGGCGCGCTCGGTGCTGAGCGCCAGAAACACCAGCGACGTCATGTGGTGGCGGCTCTGTTTTCCTGCGAGTCGGCCGGCGTAGGCGTTTTTGGCATAGGCCAGGATTGCGGGTCGCCCCTCGAGACGTCCCTGAGGTACCAGCTTGCCGTTTGCCGAAACCTCGAACACGGCATCCTCCGTGAACAGTCTGGCAAAGCCCTCGGCGTCCTTTGCGTCCCAGCGGTAGGCGTACTGGGCAATCACTTCCGAGATCGCGAAGCGGTCGGCGATCTGCGCGGCGTCCGGAGGCCCGTCCTGCGTTAGCGCATCGGGCGCATGGAAAGCAGTGCCCGCGATCAGCAGCAACAGGCGCCAGGCGCGTTCGCGGCCCGAAGCCCGTCTCTTGAGCGACGACCTGGCGCTGGGTACGGCGTCCGATTCAGCGCGCATCCGCGAAGCGCTGAAAGTCATCGATGATTTCCTTCGCCGCCAGTTTGGCCAGCACCTCGCCATGCTCCGGCGTGGCCAGCGCCGGATTGGAACCGATGCGTCCGTCCGGAAAGCGGTTGCGGTAGTCCCGGGCGTCGGTAAAACCGCCCATGGGCGCGATGTCCGGGGAGAGCGGCGCCGTCTTGATGTGTTCCGGGTAAGCGTACTGGGTCACCGCCACCTCAGAGGGGGTCGCGTGGGCGCCGTGCGCCTTGCCGTAGAGGTCTTTGCACTTGGCGAAGGTTTCCTTGCCCTCCCACCAGTTGCGCAGCCGGCACTTCACCGGGGGTCTACCGTTGCCGGTGTCGAGGGATCGGCTGGCATAGATCTCCGCGAAACCCGCGTTGATCGTGGCGATGTTGCCGCCGTGCCCGTTCAGCCAATAGAAGTGTGTGAACCCGTGTTTGGCCAGTGAATCGACCCAGTCCACCATATTGGCG
>JBCDHO010000055.1:0-10261 GCA_038749855.1 Pseudomonadota bacterium | reverse complement strand
GTCTTATCGTGTTCGGGGGTGTCGCCGTGGTGGCGGCCATGCTGTTGATCCTGCTCTACCTGTTCTGGACCGTGGCACCGCTGTTTGCCGGCGCCTCCGTGCAGAGCGAGGTTCAGGGCAGGGAAACGGCGAGGTCGGCGCCCGCGCGCCTGTTCCAGGTTGACGAGCGGGGTGAGTTGGCCGTTCGCGCAGAGGCCGATGGTCGCGTGACGTTTTTCCGGGTCGATGGCCTTGAATCCCTGGGCGAGGAAGCCCTGGCGCTGGGCGAAGGAACGATGCTTGAGTCCGTGGCCCGTGACCTGGACGCGCCGGGCCTGCAGGCGGCGGGCACTGACCGGGGTGAAGTGGTGCTGTTCAAGGTCCGCTGGGAGCGGCTGCCGGGCAGCCCCGGTGAGCCGCGACCGGTGCGATTTTCCCTCGAGTACCCCTATGGTGAAGCACCGCGCTTTTTCGCCCGCGCGCCCCTTCAGGCCCTGTCGATGGCGGACCGACCGGATCAGCTGGTTATTGCCGCCCTCGCCGGTGATGAGCTGGTGGTGGAAACGGCGACCAAGCAAACCGATTTCCTGACCGGCGAGACCCAGCTTATGGGAAGCCTGGCGCGCCGTGTGCTGTCGATTGATGCCACGGACATCGCCGTCGATGGCAACCACCGCTGGGTGGTCGTGGCGGATTCGCAGGGGCAGCTGCATCGTTTTGACCTGCCCGAGCTTGAGCCTGCCCAGGATCTGGTCATGGGAGAAGCACCCGTGACGGTCCTGACGCCGCTCGTCGGCGGCGTCTCCCTGCTGGTGGGTGAGGCTGATGGCGGGCTCGCACAGGTATTTCCCGTGCGGACGGAAACGGGTTTTCGCTTGCAGGGGATTCGCCGCTTTCCGGCCCTGAATGAGCCCATCGCGGCCCTGCTTCCGGAAGCGCGGCGCCGCGGCTTCGTCGCCATCGGCGAGGAAGGCGCCTTCGGCATCTATCATTCAACCGCCGGGAAGCGCGTCTATGCCGGTCAGCTGTCGGGGGGGCTGCAGGCCATCGATTTTCCGCCGCGGGGTGACCAGCTCTTCCAGGTGGATGATTCGGGCCAGCTGTTACGCCATGAGATCGAGAATGCCCACCCGGAGGTTTCCTTCGGGACCCTGTGGCGAAAGGTCTGGTACGAGAACTATCCCGAGCCGGGAACCGTCTGGCAGTCCACAGCCGCCAACGATGGTTTCGAACCGAAACTCAGTCTGACGCCGCTGGCCTTCGGGACGCTGAAGGCCTCGCTGTACGCCATGGTGTTTGCCATCCCCATCGCGTTGCTGGGGGCGACCTATACGGCCGTGTTCATTGCGCCGGCCCTGCGTCGCAAGGTCAAGCCGGCCATCGAGCTGATGGCGGCCATGCCCACCGTGATCCTGGGTTTTCTCGCGGGTCTGTGGCTGGCGCCCTTCATCGAACAGCGCCTGGCGGGCCTGTTTGCCCTGTTCGTCCTGGTGCCACCGGGCCTGCTGCTCTTCGGCTACTGCTGGAGCCGCTTCGGATTCGGGGAGCGCTGGCCGCGGTCCCGGGGCTGGGAGCCGGTGCTGCTGATTCCCGTGTTGATCGGCCTCAGCGCCCTGGCCCTTTGGGTGGCGGAGCCGGCGCAGGTGCTTCTGTTTGGCGGCGACCTGCGTGACTGGTTAAGCCAGGAGGCAGGCATTACTTACGACCAGCGCAACGCGATCGTCGTCGGTATTGCCATGGGCTTTTCGGTGATCCCCATTATTTTCACCATCGCCGAGGACGCGCTCTACGCGGTGCCTTCCAGCCTCAGTGACGGCGCCATGGCGCTGGGCGCGACGCGCTGGCAAACGCTCGTCAACATCGTCCTGCCGACGGCGAGCCCCGGTATTTTTTCCGGCTTGATGATCGGGCTTGGCCGTGCTGTTGGCGAGACCATGATTGTGCTCATGGCCACCGGCAACACCCCGATTATGGGCTGGAGCGCCTTCGAGGGCATGCGGACCATGGCCGCCAACATCGCGATCGAGATGCCGGAGTCCACGGTCGGCAGTACCCACTTCCGCGTCCTGATGCTCTCGGCACTCGTGCTGTTCGTTTTCACTTTCATCGTCAACACGTTTGCGGAGCTGATTCGTCAGCGTCTGCGGGCGCGTTACGCCGCGTTGTAGGGCCGAGGCGATGAACGAATTTCGACGCTGGTTCAGCAAGGGCGCGCCATGGATCTGGCTCCAGGCCGCGGCAGTCAGCCTCGCCCTGGTGATGGTGTTTGGCCTGATCCTGCTGCTGGCGACCCGGGGTCTTTCGCATTTCTGGCCGACGCCGGTAGAGGAGTGGACGGTCCAGCAGGAGGGGTCTCCCCAGGTGCTGGTCGGCCAGCTGCATCGCAGTGAGCGCGTGGACGCTGAGCGGCTTCGGGAGGCGGGTGCGGACGTGCCCGAGGAGCAGCGCGTCGTGCTGCGCCACCTGCTGAAAATCGGCAACCGTGACCTTACCGGTCGCGACTTCACCTGGGTGCTCGATCAGGACATCATCGGGCGGCAACGGCCCGAAAGTCTGCTGGTTATTGACCGTACCCAGTGGGGCCGCTTTTTCGGCCGCCTCGTTGGCATTCGCGAGGCGGGCACGCTGGTGCCCCTGGCCGGTAATCCCTGGATCGAGCTCGACAACCGCCTGGCGCGTGTGGGCGATCTGCGGGCACGTATCGACGAACTCGAAGGCAGCGCCCTTACCAGCGTTAACTATCGCCTCGAGCGGCTGCGGCTGGAGGAAGTTGGACTGCGCCGCGACGGCATCAGCAATGAAGACGACCCGGCCCTCGTGGCGCTCGAGGCTAAGCGCGCGACGCTGCAAGCGGAGTTCGATGGCTATGCGCGCGAACTGGAGGGAATGTTTGCCGATATCGCGCGCGACAGTCTGTTACTGACCGCGGCCAACGGCGAGGAAGTCGAGATCAATATGTCGGTGGTGCTTGACGCCTGGCGCCCCAACGCCATGAGCCGAAAAGAGCGCCTGGCACACTATGGCAATCAGCTTTGGGGTTTCATCAGCGGGCCGCCCCGGGAGGCCAATACGGCCGGGGGGGTCTTTCCCGCGCTGTTCGGCACGGTGCTCATGGTGCTGCTCATGAGTATTTTCGTCACGCCGCTTGGCGTGGTGGCGGCCGTCTACCTGCACGAGTACGCGGCCCAGGGCTGGCTGACGGGCTTCGTCCGGATCTCCGTGAACAACCTCGCCGGCGTGCCGTCCATCGTGTACGGCGTGTTTGGTCTTGGGTTCTTCATTTACTTTGTCGGCGGTGGCATCGACCAGCTGTTCTTTGGCGATGCGCTGCCCGCGCCCACCTTCGGTACCGGCGGCCTGTTCTGGGCCTCGCTCACGCTCGCGCTGTTGACCTTGCCGGTGGTGATTGTTTCGACCGAAGAAGGGCTGTCGCGAATACCACGCAGCCTGCGCGAGGGTAGTCTTGCGCTGGGGGCAACTCGGTGGGAGACGCTCTGGCGCACAGTACTGCCGATGGCCAGCCCGGGCATCATGACGGGGATCATCCTGGCCGTGGCAAGGGCAGCCGGGGAGGTTGCACCGCTGATGCTGGTTGGCGTGGTCAAGCTGGCGCCGACGCTGCCGGTTGATGGGGACTTTCCCTTCCTGCACCTGGACCGGAAGTTCATGCACCTGGGGTTTCACATTTATGATGTAGGCTTCCAGAGTCCCAATGTCGAGGCGGCGCGTCCGCTCGTTTATGCCACCGCCCTGTTGCTGGTGCTGATCACCCTGGTGTTGAACCTGCTGGCGATTGGCATCCGCAACCGACTCAGTGAACGCTACCGGAGCCTTGAAGCCCAATGAGCGAAGTCCAGCGGTCCGACGATGTGCCCGGCGAGGACGACCGTTCCTCGGTCGAGGCGGAGGGCATTGCGCCGGGTCAAGCGGGCGGTAACGGTCAGCCGGTGGCGTCTGAAGCGGAACCAACGCTCCCCGATTCCACCGCCGAGCCGGTCGCCACGGTCGACGAGATCAGCGAGGCCATCCCCCGCGCGGCCGTGCAGCTGCGCGTCAACGACCTGAACCTTTGGTATGGCGAAAAGCAGGCGCTGTCGCACGTCGATCTGTCGATCATGCGGCACCGGGTGACCAGCTTCATTGGACCGTCCGGCTGCGGTAAAACCACGCTGCTGCGCTGTTTCAATCGCCTGACCGACCTGGCCTCCGATTGTCATGTGGTCGGTGACGTGGAACTCGAGGGCCAGAGCATCTTCGGCCCTGATGTTGACGTGCCCCAGCTGCGACGGGACGTGGGCATGGTGTTCCAGAAGCCGAATCCTTTTCCCAAATCGATTTACGAGAACGTCGCCTTCGGCCTCCGGGTCCAGGGCGTCACAAAGCGGCGCGAGCTTGACGACGCGGTGGAGTGGGCCCTACGCGCGGCTGCGCTGTGGGACGAGGTGAAGGATCGGCTCGAGGACTCGGGCCTCAGCCTGTCCGGCGGCCAGCAACAGCGCCTGGTCATCGCCAGGGCCATTGCCGTTCAGCCGAAGGTCATCCTGCTTGATGAGCCGTGCTCGGCCCTGGACCCCATCTCGACGCTCAAGGTCGAGGAACTGATCCAGCAGCTGCGCGACCAGTACACGATCATCATCGTGACGCACAATATGCAACAGGCGGCCCGCGTCTCGGACTACACGGCTTTTCTCTACCTGGGCCAGGTCATCGAGTATGGTGATACGGACCAGGTTTTCACCAATCCGAGCCACCGGTCCACCGAGGACTACATCACCGGCCGCTACGGCTGAAGCGCCGGCCGGGTCCTTCCTCAAGGGCCGCCGCAGGATCCGATCACCATACGTCCCGTCGGGGCATCCGCGCGGGTGTTATCCCGAAAATTGTGGCGTGCCGTTGACCGCAATTCCGTTAGACTGAATGCATGGATAAGCTCAATCTTGGTCAGCACATCTCCCAGAAGTTCAACGAGGAACTGGAAGCCGTACGGCGGAAGGTGCTCCTCATGGGCGGGATTGTCGAAGAGCAGCTCGGCAACGCCCTGGAAGCCATGCTGTCCGGCAACACAGAGCTTGCCGAGATCGTCGTTCGCACAGACCAGCGCATCAACGCCCTCGAAGTGGAAATCGACGAGGAGTGCACGCGCATCGTCGCCCGGCGCCAGCCTGCGGCCACGGACCTGCGCCTTGTCATGGCCGTTATACGAACCATCAACGACCTTGAACGCATCGGCGACGAGATCAAGCGCGTGGCCAAGATGGTCCGCGAGGAGCTCGACGGCAGCATGGAAGAGGAGGTGCGCCTGGAGATCGAGCACATGGGCGAGCAGGTCCGCGCCATGCTCCGACAGGTGCTGGACGCGTTTGCGCGCACGGATGTCGAGGCGGCCGTTGCCGTGGCAAAGGCAGACCACAAGGTTGACCTGAAGTACCACGCCATCACCCGCCAGCTCATGACTTACATGGCGCAGGACCACGGGGCGATCCCGCAGGTGCTGAATGTGCTGTGGGCAGCGCGTGCCCTCGAGCGCATGGGCGACCGCTGCCAGAACATCGCCGAGTATGTGATTTACCTGGTGGTTGGCAAGGATGTCCGACACGTCAGCCTTGATGACGTCATGGCGGAGCTCAAGCAGCGGGAGACGGGCTAGTCGTTCTGAGCAGTTTCCGCTCACTGAGAGAGCGAAGCTGAATAAAAAAGGGCGCACCGAGGTGCGCCCTTTTTCGTGTCCCCGGAAGGACTGTTCGAACGACAGAACTTACTTGGAGAAGTTCTGCAGCGTCCACCCAGCGGTCCAGGCCTGGCCGGGGCCGAAAGCACCGACGTAGTCCTGGTTCTGGAAGAACGAATCGAAGATCGAGTAATCGATGTCGAAACCGGACTCGAGGTCAGAACCGGCAGGCAGGAACAGGAGGTTCTCCAGCATCGGATCCGTTTCCAGGTTGGTGCCGTCCGCTTCAAACCAGCTCTGCACGGTCCAGGGATCGCCTTCCTCTTCCACGAAGTTCGTGGCGCAGTTGACGACGGAGTTCTGGATCGTCAGGTTGCCCGTCAGGTTGTCCGGCGGAGTGCCGGCAGCCGCAAATGTTGCGTCACTGTCGATGTCCAGGCAGTTCTGGAAGTCCGTGAAGATAACGTTCGTCAGGTTGACGCCCGTACCGCGACGGAAGGTAGCACCGGTGGTGTCCGGACGGCCGATGAAGGTCGCGTTGGCGATCCACGGCTTGGCCCGCGGTGTTGCGTCGTTGTCATCTTCGAGGTTGTCCGCTTCGATACCGCGGTCGGCGGCTTCGATGGCGTCAAAGTCTTGATCCTGAACCACCAGCAGACCCTGGATGCGACCCTGCCAGCCTTCCGTCCAGTCGAGGCTGTCATCGCGCACGTCCGTCAGAACGACGTTGCGGGCGTTGACCGTGCCACCAAAGAATTCAACGCCGTCGTCTTCGTTGGCGTGAACCTGAATGTTTTCAACGGTGGTGCCGGAACCGACGCCCTGGAAAGCAATGCCGTTCAGTTCGTTGGTGTCGTTGAAGCGGAAACCCGCGTACTGGACGCGCACGTAGCGAAGCACACCACTACTGTCGAGCGGGTCGTCGCCACCGTATACGCCGGACTCGCCTTCACCCACGGACAGGCCGTCGGCCGTGTTGATGGGCGCGTTGCCGTTAATGGTCAGACCGCCCCATTCACCGGCGCCTTCTCCGTCCGGACCCGTGAACACGATCGGTGCGTTGGACGTACCGTTGGCGATGATTTTCGAACCTGGCTGGATGCCGAGGATCGTGCTGCCCTCAGCGCCGATGATGCGAGTGCCCGGCTCGATCGTAATCGAGTTGTCGTTCGCCGGTGCCGGATCAGTCGGCAGCAGGCGACGCTCACCGATGTACACAGCGCCGCCCAGCACCCAAATGGTGTTGTTCGTCAACGTGATGTCGTCCGTGTATTCGCCCGGCGGAATGATGCACACGCCGTCGTCAGCGCCGTCCGTCGCGAAGGACGGGCAGCCGTCGAAGGGCGTGTTGTAAACCGCACAGGAGGCCGGAGCCTGGCCGCTGGCGAGGTTGGCCTGGACAACGTTGGTCAGCGTGTCAGAGAAGTCGTTGAAGTCTGAGCTCGTGCTGGTGAATTCCCAGCCGACGTTGTTGCAGGCGTTGAAGGTGAACGTGCCCGTGCCAACGCTGGTTCCCGTCGGAGCGCCCGCAGCGCCACCGAAGTTACCGCCCTCGAAGACCGAAAGCTCGACGTCGGCGGACGTGTCGTTAGCGGAAACCGCTGCGCTGCCTGCGACCCAGGTGCCGGAACCGTCAGCGTCGCTGAAGGCGTAGTAGGCGATGAACAGCACGCCTGCATCAGGGCCGGTCGGGATGTACTGAACGCCGAGACCGCGGTTGGTGGAGTCGGAGCCGTCGGTCTGGTCGACCTGGTAAAAGCCGTTGACGTGCTCGCCGAGCGGGGCGGCCATCAGGTTGACGGACGCGCCAACGAGCAGGGCGCCGGCAATGGCGTTACGCAAGCTCTTAAGTTTCATGGGTGATCCTCTTGGGTGTTGTGATCCAGCCGCGTGCCACGGCGGCGCTAGAATTTGGCTTGCCGGATGTTAGGTGTGTCGGGTTTCAGGATGGTGACCAAAATATGACAGCTATATGACAGGCGGGATCAGATTTGTCATATCCCTGTCACACGGTGTTTCTAGAATTCCGACCTCATAATAAAAGGCCTCTCCGGGCCTCTTTTTTTCCTATCCATCCGAATCGGAAAATGTGAGATGACCAGTCTTCGATTGATCACGGCCCTCGCCGTCCTTGTGACCGCGGGCCCGCTTGCTGCGCAACAGGGCGATACGCTCGCGGAGCGGCTGATTTCCTTGCGCGGCCAAGTCGACGAGCTCCAGAGCGAGCTCGACGTGCGCCGCGAAGAACACAAAAACCGCATGGCCTACCTGACGGCCCAGCTTTCTGACCTCGAGGCCAATCGCGATCGTGAGGCGCTCCGGGTTGGTCAGCTTGATGAAGACCTTGCCGAGATGCAGGCGGAGATTGCCGACGCCGGCGTCAGCTCCGAAAGCCTGACGCCGTTCCTGCGGAACCAGATCACCCTCCTTCGCGAGCAGGTTCGAGGTGGTTATCCCTTCAAGGTGGCTGAACGGCTCGCGGTACTCGATGAGCTCGAAACCCAGCTCGACACCGGGGTCGTCTCCGCTCAGCGGGGTGTCAACCGGCTCTGGGCCTTTATCGAGGATGAATTCCGCATCTCCCGTGAGAACGCCATCTACTCACAATCCATCGCACTCAATGGCGAAAACGTCCTGGTGGACGTGGCCAAGCTGGGCAACGTGATGATGTATTTCCGGACCCGAGACCTCGAGTACGGTCGCGCGGTACAGACGCCGCAGGGGTGGCGCTTCGAGCTGTTCGATGACACCGGGGATCAGGAGCTGGTGGCGCGCCTGTTCGATTCACTTCGCAAGCAAATTCGCCAGGGGTACTTCGAGCTTCCAGAGGCTCTACCGCTGCCGGGAGACGCCTCATGATCCGCTCCCTCAAGAACCGAACGCGATGGGTTACGCCTGTCCTTCTCACCGCTGCGTTGCTGTTCCAGCCCACGGCCTGGGCGCAAGATGAGGCCGAAGCACCGGTTGAACCAGCTTTGCCGCCGGTACCGCCGATCAATGAAACCGACGCGCTCGATCAGCTTGATGCCGCCTACCAGCGTGAGTACGCGTTCCTGGAAGCGCAGCTGCGCGACTTGCGTGCCCGTCTGACCGACTTCAACGCCGAAGCGGATCAGGACGAGCGTACCAAGGAAGCGGAGATCGACCAGGTCGAGGGGGAATGGATCAATCTCCAGTCACGCTCCGAGCGGGTCACGGACTTCATTAACGAGGCGACCCGGGAGCTGGAGTCTCTGGACGACGCAGCGACGACGCTGGAGGCGACCTTCCTGCAGGCCGATTCAACGCTGGAGCAGTACAACGTCGAAGAGCTGAAGACGGATGCTTACCTGACGAGCCCTGACGGTGAGCGCATCGACATCCTGTTCGGCCACGCGGTGCGCCTCCTGGACCAGGTGAGCTCACTCTACGAAGCCCCCGGTGCCTTTTTTCTTGGGAACGGTACGGAGGTCCAGGGTCAGATCATCCGCGTGGGCAACGTCGCGGCCTACGGTGTGAGCCCGCAGGGCAGTGGCGCCCTTGCGCCCGCCGGCGAGGGCCGACTGAAGGTCTGGTCCGAACCCGCTACGGAGTCGGCCGAAGCGCTTGCCGCCGGAAGCACCTCCGGCGTCCTGGGCATGTTTCTGTACGAGTCCGAGCTGCAGGCCATCGAGGAGCAGGTAGGCAAAACGGTCCTAAGCGTCATCAACAGTGGTGGCACCATTGGGTGGATTATTGTGGTGCTGGGCGCCATAGGTCTGCTGCTAGCGATCCTTCGTTTCGCGTTCCTGCGCTCGGCCAGCGCGTCGACGGACAAGATCGTGGATGCCGTGAGCAGTGAGGTCCGCAAAGGCAATCTGGATGGCGCAATGAAGGCCTGTGACCGCTTTAAGGGGTCTACGGCCCGCGTCGTCAAAGCGGCGGTGCGCAACCTCGACCGGGACCGCGATCACCTCGAGGACATCGTTTCGGAGTCCATCCTGCACGAGTCGTCCCGGTTGAACCGCTTCGGAGCAACCATCCTAGTGATTGCCGGGGTGGCCCCACTGCTGGGGCTGCTGGGTACGGTCACCGGCATGATCACCACCTTCGACATCATCACGGAATTTGGTACCGGCGATCCCAAGCTGCTGTCCGGTGGCATCTCGATTGCCCTGGTCACGACGGAGCTTGGTCTGGCCGTTGCCATTCCCATGCTGCTGATCGGCAACATCCTGTCCGGCTGGGCCGAGTCCATCAAGGACGATATGGAGAAGGGCGCCCTGCGTGTGATCAACAACTTCAAGGAACACCGGCAGACGGTCTGATCCATGCAGCAGTCGATCCTCCAGGAGTTCCTGTCCTACATCGAAGCTGGCGGTTGGGTGATGCCCCCGCTGATCTTCCTGATGATCCTGCTGTGGTATGCCATCGGCTACCGCGCCGCCGCGTTGTCGCGCGGTTCAAAGCGGGGCGCCCGGCGACTGCTGTCAAAGGCGGACAAGAAGGTGCGTAAGGACAAGCAGCTGAAAGGTGAAGGCGTGATGGTGCGGGCAGCCCGAAAGGGTGTCGCCTTGCGGGAACAGGGTTTTGTCGACCTCCGGGCGTTTCTGGACGACGCGTTCGCCGAGGAGTACCGGGAGATCCGGAAGTTCG
>JBCDHO010000054.1:0-10342 GCA_038749855.1 Pseudomonadota bacterium | reverse complement strand
GTGGCCATGCACACGCCCGGCTTCCTGGTCACCCGCCCATAGGCATCGGCCGCCAGGGCCGCGCCCTGCTCGTGACGACACAGGAAGTGCTTCAGGCCGGAGTCCACCAGCGCGTCGTAGAGCGGCATGATGGCGCCGCCCGGGTAACCGAAGATGTGCTCAACGCCGTTGCGCTTGAGCGCCTCGATCATCAGCTGCGACCCGCTCTTGGGCTGCGTTGCCGTCGCCGGGCTGGTGTCTTCCTGTAACAGGCTCATGGTGCGTTCCTTCCGGCGCTTGCCGGTGATTGTCCGGGGCCACCACGGCCCCAAACCTCGTGCTACCTCTCGTACTGCCGCCTAGGCGGCTTTCGGGGTCTTGTCCTTGCGGCTCAGCCAGCTCATGCGCTCACGCAGCTTCTTGCCCACCTTTTCGATCGGATGCTCACGGCGCGCTTCCAGCATGGCCTGGTAGCCACCGGAGCCAGCGGCGTATTCGTCCATCCACTGCTTGGCGAAGGTGCCGTCCTGGATATCGGAGAGCACGTCCTTCATGCGCGCCTTGACGCTCTCGTCGAGGATGCGCGGGCCGGAGACCAGGTCACCGTAGGAGGCCGTGTCGGAGATGAACTCGTACATCTTGTCCATGCCGCCCTCGTAGAGCAGATCGACGATCAGTTTCAGCTCGTGCAGGCATTCGAAGTAGGCCGCTTCCGGCTGGTAGCCGGCTTCCACCAGCGTGTCATAGCCGTGAATCACCAGCTGCGCGGCGCCGCCACACAGCACGGCCTGTTCACCGAAAAGGTCCGTTTCTGTCTCCTCCGGGAAGGTCGTGTCCAGCACACCGGCATGGGTTCCGCCGATGGCGTGGGCGTAGCTCAGGGCACGATCCCAGGCCTCGCCGCTGGCGTCCTGGTGCACGGCGCGCAGGCAGGGAACGCCGCGGCCTTCCTGGTACTGGCGCCGCACCAGGTCGCCCGGAGACTTCGGCGCCACCATGATGACGTCCACGTCCTCCGGCGCAGTGATGGCGCCGTAGTGGATGTTGAAACCGTGGGCGAACAGCATCGTGTCGCCCGCTTTCAGGCCATCCTTGATCTGGTTGAACACGGCAGGCTGGGCCATGTCCGGCACCAGCATGCAGATCACGTCGGCCTCGGCGGCGGCCTCGGCAAAGTCCGCGACGGTAAAGCCGGCCGCGCTGGCCGCCTGCGCCGTCGGGCCGCCCGGTCGGGCGCCAATGATCACGTGGTAGCCCGAGTCACGCAGGTTGTTGGCGTGGGCCCGGCCCTGGCTGCCATAGCCGAGTACGGCAAGGGTCTTGCCTTCGAGCGCGTCGCGTTTCACGTCATCGGTGGTGTGGAGTTTCATGCGGATGTCCTCTGCTTGGATTCGATGGTTTCAGTTGTGGCTTGTTGTTCGATGCCGCCAGGCGGCCTGGTCCCGGGCAGGTCGGCCTCGGGAACGGTCACCGCACCCCGGGAGGCCGAGCCCACCAGGGCGCGATATTTTGCGTAAACGCCGTGCACCGGCGGCTTCATGGGCGGCAGACCGGCGCTGCGTGCGTCCAGGTCGGCCAGCACGGTGATCTCCTGAGACTCGACGTCGATGCGAATAAGGTCACCGGTCTGGACCTTGCCAATCGGCCCGCCAACTGCAGCTTCGGGCGCCACGTGCCCCACCATGAAACCGTGGGTGGCACCGGAGAAGCGGCCGTCGGTAATCAGGGCCACGGTGTCGCTCAGGCCACGCCCGGCGATGGCCGCCGTCACGGCCAGCATTTCGCGCATGCCGGGACCACCACGCGGGCCCTCCCAGCGAATGATGACCACGTCGCCGTCTGTGACCGCGCCGGCCTGCACCGCGGCAAAACAGGCTTCCTCGCCCTCGTAGACCTTCGCGGGCCCCTCGAAGTGCAGGGTCCCGTGGCCGGCCAGCTTCACAACGGAGCCTTCCGGGGCCAGGTTGCCCCAGAGAATGCCGAAGCCGCCACGCGGCTTGAGCGGCGTCTCAACGCTGACGACCACGTCCTGCCCGGCCGGCTCGGTCCGTTCGCTGGCTTCCGTGATCAGGCTGCGGCCTGTCACCGTCGGCGTATCCTCGATCTTGTCTGATGCCGCCAGTCGTCGGATCACGGCGGCCGTACCGCCGGCCTCGAACAGGTCACAGGCCAGGTAGCGGCCACCGGGCTTGAGATCAGCAATGACCGGCGTTGCCGCGGCGATGCCATCCCACTCGTTCAGTTCGAAGGGCACACCGGCCTCGGCGGCAATGGCCAGCACATGAAGGACCGCGTTGGTGGAGCCGGCCGTGGCGCAAACGGCAGCGGCCGCATTACGCAGTGAAGTCCGGGTAATCAGATCGCTCGGCTTGCGGTCCCCGCGCAGCGCCTCAACCACCTGGCGGCCCGCGGCGCGCGCAGCCTCGGGCTTTTCCGGATGCACGGCGGGGATGTCGTTCAGGCCCATGGGTGACAGGCCGAGCAGGGTAAGGGTCATGGCCATGGTGTTGGCCGTGAAGTGTCCGCCGCAGGCGCCGGCGCTAGGACAGGCCGCTTTCTCCACGGCATCCAGCCCTTCGTCGTCAAGGTTACCGGCCGCATGGGCGCCCACGGCCTCGAAGACGTCCTGGATGCTCAGGTCCCGGTCGCCCAGGCGGCCCTTCATGATGGAGCCACCGTAGAGAATGACGCAGGGAACGTTCAGCCGGGCGGCCGCCATGGCCGCGGCGGGCAAGGTCTTGTCGCAGCCCACCAGCACCACCATGGCGTCCAGGCTGTGACCGCTGACCGCCAGTTCGATGGAGTCAGCAATGGTCTCGCGGGACATGAGCGAGGCGCGCATGCCCGGTGTACCCATGGCAATGCCGTCGGTGACCACGATGGTATTGAAGTCGATGGGCGTGGCACCGGCTTCCCGAACGCCTTCGCGAACCGGCTCCGCCAGGTCCTTCAGGTGCATATTGCAGGGCGTGACGTTGGTCCACGTGTTGACCACCGCGACCAGGGGCCTGGCCAGCGTGTCGTCATCCAGGCCCGTGGCGCGCAGCATGGCGCGGGCCGGCGCCCGGGCCGGTCCGCTTTTCATGACGTCGCTGGTCATGCCCCAGGTGTTCGGGGGATGCTGGTCATCTGCCATGCCGTGTCCTGTGAATTGGTTTCATTGGATACTTTTCGTGGTCCTGTTAACGAAAAACCCCGCTTCCTTTCGGTTGCGGGGTTTTGCTGTTGTTTGGCTGTTCCTTCTAGCTGCGCAAGCTCACCCGCTCATTGTGGGAATAATGAGTACAAGACCCAGAAGGAGGGCAGACACGACGCGCTGAGGCGCCCCGAGGGCTCCTGAACCGCGCACGAATTGCCGTGTTGCCGAGAACATAAGCCCCGTTATCTCCCAGCCACGCCGGGATGTCAACGGTTTTTTCCGAAAGGTTGTAGAGAACACCGCACACGGACTTCACCCGCTGGCGGGTAAATGCCAGGGTCCACATCTATAGTGGTATCACCCGTACATCAAACTGGGTGCACACTCATGGAACAAGTAGCGGCGTTGCAGCGCGCTTATTCGAACCCGACCCGTTTCGCCATCCACAGTCTCATGCTGGCCGTGCTCTGGGCCAGCACTCCGGTCTTCGCCCAGGACATCGTTCGTCGTGCCTGGACCTGCGGAAACCTCCAGTCGCAACAGGCCGAAGCGGCGGACTACAACGGCGCATCCATGACCATCGAGTATCCCGTGCCGCGTGGTGTGGATTTTCTGGACGCGCAGTTTGCGGGCGCAAACATTGTCGGCTTCTTTGAGCCACCAGAGCCCATGAACGTGACGTTCCGCCTGCCCAACGGTGGCGGCGCGTTCACGGGCCAGCCGTCCGAGGTCCTTTACGCGCAGCAGAGCGGCGAGGCGGACCTTAAGTCCATCGGGTTCTTCAACGCCGGTATTGGCATCGGCGCGAGCACGCGGCGCATGGCCACTACGCAGGACGCAGGAGGCACGGTTGTGGACGGATCGGTGGAGTTTCGCAATGCCGACGGCGGACTGATCCCGGTGACCAATGCCTGGGACCCGATTAACTTTGCCGACTGGTTGGAGAGCCGATGCGGGGCGAGCATCGATGATGCCGGAAGCGGTGTGTTGGTGGTCATGGAGGGTACCGTCACCGAGGGCGATGGTAGTGGTTCATCGGGCGAGGTGACGACCCTGAGAGTTCGGAACCTCGAGGAACTGCTCGCTGCCCGTGAAGTTGTAAACAGCACAAGAGACGGAACCATTGAGATCAATTTTGAAGGCGCGCCGAACTTTGTTCTCGGTGAAGTCGATTTCACCTCCACCGAGGGTGTTCCGGTTTTTTTCAACGTGCTTGGAAACGTCAGTCTTCAGCTGAACGGCACCTTCGGAATGGAACCCAGTCCCGCGACGGGAAGGATCAGCTTCATGCAGATTCGTGGTCTAAGTGCGTCCGTCACCTGGACCAGTTCCCCAGGCTCCCAGACAAGAATTTCAGGATTCGGAGGAACCATTTCTGGAGCCATCAACTCTGAGGCGGACCTCACCATTGACGGGGTTGATTTCGTGCAGAATTTCGACGACCAGGGGGATATTACTTCGGGCGGCGCAATCGCGGCCACCCGGGGGTCTATGACACTCCGGAACTGCGGTTTTTACGGCAATTTATCGACGGGTAGCAGCGAAGGCTTTGGTGGCGCCATCTCGATCGGCGGTTTGGTCGAAGAAGTCTTGATAGAGCGTTCAATCTTCAGGGACAATCTGGCCACGACCGGGAACGATATCTATGCCTTCGCCGCCACCGCGCAGCCTGGGACCGGACTGGATGAAAACACCAACTTCGTGCTTCGGGGTTCATCGTTCGAGAAAGCGCTGGATGCGAATGGCCCCTCTGTTGCCGCCTCGGGTCCGGTCGATGCCGATTTACAATATAACTCGCTGTTATCGTTGGATATTTTCTCGCCACTGCGGGGGCATAGCAAAAATTCTGTTGAGGGTTCGACCACGAATGACGTGCTCCTTGCACTGGATTCGTCGGCCACGATAACTGTGCGTGGAATGACGTTCGATCCGCCACCGGACAGCGTTGCAATACACGTCGAGGAAGCAGGCGCGGGTTCCCTCCGTGCTACGGACTTCGAACAGCATCCGAAAGCGCCGTGTAACGCCAACAATGCCGACGTGGTCCAGTCCCGGGGCGACAACGCCGCCTCGGTGGCCGAGTGCGAACTGGACCAACCGACGGATCTGACCGACGTTGACCTCATGCTCGGTGCGTCCGACGAACGCGGTGTACGTACGCCCCTGGCTAGCAGTCCGCTCATCGACGCCGGTCGGGTCGTCGCTTTTGAAGATCCCGTATCCGAGGAAACCCTCCTACCCTGTGGTTTCGTGGACCTCAATGGCCTGGGCCGACCCCAGGACGGCAATGGCGACGGCATATTCGAGTGCGATATCGGCGCCACCGAGTTCCCGGGCGAGGGCGTCATCCAGGCCGGCCATTCCGCCGCTTACTTCAACGCGGCGCGCGGCGGCGAAGGTCAGTACGTGGAAATCCTCAGCGACAGCCTGGCCGTGGTCTATAACTTTAGCTACGATCCGCAAGGCACTGGGGCGAGCTGGTTCGTTGCTCTGGCGGACATCGTGGGCAACAGCCTGGTCATGCGGGATGTCCTGCAGCCCGTGGGGACGAGCTGGGGAGGCGGCTTCGACGCCGCTGACGTCGAGCGAACCCCCTGGGGTGGCATGTCGATGGTGTTGCCTGGCTGCCCGCGCAGCGGCGCCGACGGCAACGTGGCCTTCAGCGGCAACACGGAATTCGGCTTCGAACCCCTGATCACCCGGGCCCAGAAACTGACGGACGTTGCCGGCTGCGGCAGCGACGTGACCGCGCACCCGAACGCGGGCCTGTCCGGTTCCTTCTATGACGCGAACCGGGACGGTGAGGGCCTGATCGTGCAGTGGCTGCCGGACGGACGGGTCGTGGTGATCATGTTCACCTTTGGGCCGGGCGGCAATCAGCTGTGGATCACCGGCAGCGCCCCGTCCGACGGCAAGAGCGTCTCGATCGAGGCACTCTATCCCACCGCGTTCACGTCCTGGGGCAGCGGTTTCGTTGCCGACCAGGTTCAGCTAGACCCCTGGGGCACCTTCAACCTGACCTGGCAGGACTGCAACACGCTGAGCTTTGAACTGGTTCCGAGCGCGGGGGGATTCGGGGGGCGGCAGACGCGCAGCTACACCCGGCTGACGACGCTCCAGGGCACGAGCTGCCCGGGGTTCTAGTCACGGGATTGTGGGATATAGGTTATGGGTAGGGCGCAGGGCGACTCTTCGATCCTGCCGCCCATCGGCGATGATGGGATGTCAACGGTTTTTTTGTGATCGAACCCGGCCTCAGGCCTCGATCAATGTTCCCAGCACCCAGGCCTTGTCCGTCAGCTCGGTCAGGCGCTCGCGGATGCTCAGGTAGGTGTTGAGGTGTTCGCGGACCTGGTAGTAGCGCGATGGCTCCATGCCGTAGGACTTGATTAGCTCGTTCTTCTGCAGCGAGGAAAGGTCCTTCTCGCCAAGGTCCTGGAGCGCCGTCTGAATCTCGGCGAACGTTTCGAGCTCTCGGTCACGGGGCACGCGCCGGGGCGGCCGTTCGCCGGCCATGACCAGCTCGAGAAATTCGTCGTTGAAGGCCTCGCCACCGCGAAAGCTGGCCAGCTGCCGCTCAAACTTGGCGCGGTTCACCGTATCGCTACTGACCAGAAAGGTGCCGTAGCCGCCCATGGGGGTTCCGGCCAGCGCACTGCTCGGCGAGCGTGCTTCAATGTCGCCGTTGCGCGCGCAGTAGAGGTAACCGAAGGACGTCAGGGCGCGCTTTTCGATCCAGCACAACCAGTCATCACGGTAGGCGGGATCGTTGTTTCGCGGCTTGTCATAGACCTTGCGAATCATCCGCATGACGATTTCCTGCTCGTAGGTCCAGCGGTCCTGGGACACTTCAAGAATGCCGAGATCGATTTCCTGAACGCCCGTCAGGGGTTCGTCGTTGGCCTGCGCGGGCACGACTGCAAAGGGGTTTGCCAGGAAGGTGGCCAGGACGATGCCTGCCAGGATGACGAACTGCGCCGTGGATTTTCGCACCGTGATCTCCATTCCTTTGGTGTTCCTTTCAAACTTAGCACGGCTTCGTAAAACGGTGAAACGACGGCGCAGCACCGCACGCTCAGGCTAAGCCGCATTGACCACCGGCCCCAGCCCACGTAAAACAGGCGGCTGAGATTCAGGAGTCCGTCATGACAGAACGCCCCGAGTCGGGAACCCCATCGACCACAGACCAGGCCGGATTGTCTGCTTCCGGATCCGAACCCGCCTCCCTCGGCCTGCGCATCGGCCAGTTCGTTGAACGCGCGGGACATCTTATCCCAGACCCTGTCATTATTTTTATGGCGTTCTACCCGCTCGCCTTCATGCTTACGGTGATCTTCGGGGGCTACGAGTTCAGCACCACGGGCGCTGGCGGCGAGCCCGTGACGCACCAGCTGAAAAACATGGCCGAAGCGGAACACCTGCGCTGGGTGTTCGACAACGCACTGCTGGCCAACTGGCTGGGCTTCGGCGGCGGCGTGCTCGGGGTGATCTTCGTGGTCATGCTGGCCATCGGCCTGGCGGAGAACTCCGGCATGTTCGGCGCGCTGATCAAAAAGGTCGGCGCGCGCCTGCCCCAGTCGGTGCTGCCCCTGCTGCTGATCTTCCTGGGCATCATCAGCTCCGTGGCCACGGACGCGGGCTACCTCGTGCTGATCCCGCTGGCTGGCCTGCTCTACGCCGGCCTTGGCCGCCACCCCTTCATCGGCATGGCGGCGGCCTTTGCCGGCGTTTCCGCTGGCTTCAGCGCCAACCTCATTCCCGGCCCCGTGGATGTGATCATCGGCCTGAATGCGCAGGTGTTCGCGGAAGCCCAGGGCGTGCCGTTCACCAATGCCGCCGGCGACCCCCTGAACCCGGCCACCATGCACTTGACCTTCATCATCGTCTCCACCTTCGTGTTGGCCTTTACCGGCTTCTTCGTGACGCGACGCTTCGTGGAGCCCAGACTCAACCGCATGAGCTGGGAGACGCCGGATGACATTCAGCCGGGCGACTTCCAGGTGAATGACCAGGAACGGGCCGGCCTGAAAGGGGCCCTCAGCGGCCTTGTGGTGGCCGCCATCATCATTCTCGGCCTGGCCCTGGGACCGCTGTCGAGCTTCACGGACGAGAGCGGCAACACGGTTCAGCCCTACCTCGACAACATCATCATCCTGATCTCGATCTTCTTCGCGATCACCGGGGCGTTCTTCGGCTACGCGGCCGGCACCTTCAAAGCGCTGCCGGACGTCGTGGGCGCCATGGTCAAGCAGATGAACACCATGGGCTACATCCTGGTGCTCACGTTCTTCTGCTACAACTTCCTGGGGCTGCTGAGCTACAGCGGCCTGGGTACCTACATCACTTACCTCGGTGTGCAGTTCCTGCTGGCACTGGGCCTGCAGGACTTTCCCATCCTGCTGCTTATTGGATTCGTGCTGACCACGGCGCTCATCAATATCTTTATCGGTGGCCTGACGTCGAAGTGGATGCTGCTGGGCCCGATCTTCATTCCCATGCTGTACTTCGTGAATCCGGCCATGACGCCGGACTTTGTCGCCGCCGCCTACCGGGTGGCCGATTCATCCACGAACATCATCACGCCGATGATGGCCTATGCGGGGGTCATTCTCGCCTTCATGCGCAAGTACCAGCCGAACATGAGCTTCGGCGACATGCTGATCATGATGGTGCCCTACTCCGCCGCCTTCCTGGTCATCTGGACGGCGCTGCTGGTGGGCTTCTTTGCCTTGGGGATCCCGCTGGGAATTTGATCAGTGCCTCTGCCGTTGATCAGGCCCTTCGAACGCGGACGACTTTCATGACCTCCAGCTCCAGGCCGGCGACGCTTTTCTCTTCCGAGTAGTAGGTCAGGTTGACCCGCGCGCCCGCGAGACTCCTGTAGCGCTTCTGACGCCGGTACTGGAACGGCACGTCATACCCCTCAAGCATCAGGGTATTGAGCGTCCATTCACCGTCTTCTCGTTGCACGTGGGAAGTCACCTTCATGTCCTCCGAATGGGTCAGTTGCCGGTGCTTCTTCAGCAGCCTGATTGGATCTTTTGCCATGGATTGATGATGCCACGGAGCGGCCCGCGCGAATTAGTTTCTTTTGATACAATTTCGCCGCTCGAATCGTCGGGCCCGTTCCGGGTCTGAACCACAGAATTCAGTGCCTGGCCTCTCCCGCAGAGGCGACGTGATCGAACGGGAGTGCTCAAACCCGGTCGTGTCGGACCAGGACCAGGCACGGCAAGGAGAACCAGATGCAACTCTTCGAAACGATCGAGGCGTCCGGCCACGAACAGATCGTCTTTTGCAACAACACCGACGTCGGCCTCAAGGCCATTATTGCGATCCACAACACGACCCTCGGCCCGGCCCTCGGTGGTCTGCGCATGTGGCCCTACGCCACGGAGCAGGAAGCGCTCGACGACGTGCTGCGCTTGTCCAAGGGCATGACCTACAAGGCGGCTGTTTCGGGCCTCAACCTCGGCGGCGGCAAATCCGTGATCATCGGCGACCCGCGCAAGGACAAGTCCGAGGCGCTGTTCCGGGCCCTGGGCAAGTTCATTGACACGCTGAACGGCCGCTACATTACGGCCGAGGACGTGGGCATCGATGTCAACGACATGGAGTTCATCTTCCAGGAAACAAACAACGTGGTCGGCGTGCACCAGGTGCACGGCGGCTCCGGCGACCCCTCACCGTTCACCGCCTACGGCACACTGCAAGGCATCAAGGCAGCCCTGCAGGCGAAGTTCGGTAACCAGGAGGTCGGCAAATACAGCTTCGCCGTCCAGGGTGCAGGCCACGTGGGCCATCACCTGATCCGCCTGCTGCGCGAAGAAGGCGCCAAAGTGTTCGTCACGGACATCAATGAAGAAGCGGTGGCAGAGGCCGTCGAGATGGGCGCGGAAGCCGTGGCCCTGGACGACATCTACGACGTGGACGCGGACGTCTTCAGCCCCTGCGCGCTGGGCGCCGTCGTGAACGAAAACACGATTCCCCGCTTCAAGTTCAAGGTGGTCGCCGGCGCGGCCAACAACCAGCTGGCGGACGATTCGGCAGGTGACGAACTGGAGAAGCGCGGCATTCTCTACGCCCCCGATTACGCGGTGAACGCCGGCGGCCTCATGAACGTGTCCATCGAATTCGAAGGCTACAGTGAGCAGCGTGCCTACCGCATGTCCCGCGCCATCTACTACAACCTCAAGCAGATCTTCAAAATCGCCGAGCGGGACG
>JBCDHO010000053.1:0-10623 GCA_038749855.1 Pseudomonadota bacterium | reverse complement strand
TCCCAGGAAGTTCTCAGGCAATTTTCACGTGTATAGGAGCTATTTCAGGCATAATCGGTAGCGCTCACTGTGCGCTCACCCATCTTGCTTGCAAGGCAATCAAGCCTTGTTACATCTGCCTTGTTACAACGTCTACCGTGAGCCGTTCCATGGCCACCGCCAGTCCGGCGTAGCGCACACGGGCGTTCTCGCCACGGAGTAACAGCTGCATTCCGCCGAACTGTGCGCGCGCCACGGCGACGGGAATGGTGGCCGTGTTGACACCGGGCACATCGAGTTCCAGCCTGTCGATGGTCCACCCCGGCGGGAGCGCACGGCCGGCAAGCGATGGCGCCCAGACCGGTACGCTCAGCCAGGCGACCAGAAGCACCGCCAGGGTCGCGCCAAGGAACAGCAAGGGCCGGCGGAAGCGGGCGCGTTGGCGAACCGGGTTGGGTAAGACGTTCCCGTCGGGCGCTTCTGCGGTTGACGTGTCCGTGTCGGCGGGCGATGGCATGAGGTTTGGGTGTGCTCCGTGGCGTCGGGAAAACCTGTATTTTAGTCCGCCATGCGCGAAGAACATTCCCCAGGTCGCCAGGAATGAGCCCGCCCAGGGAGCGGCCGCTGACGGTACTGCTGCTGGTGTTCCTTGGGGGCGCCCTGGGCAGCCTGGCGCGCGAGTTCCTCGTACCGGCCTTACCGGCGCCCTGGTTCTGGATGCCCATTCTGACCGTGAACGTGCTCGCGAGCTTTCTGATCGGCTGGCTGTTCGTCCTGCGTGGCCGACTGTCTCCTGGCCTTACGCACCTGCTCGTGGGCGGCTTCTGCGGGGGCTTCTCCACTTTTTCTCAGTTTAGCTACGAGCTGATTGCACTTGCGGATGCGGGCGCACTGCTGGAAGCCACGGTATACGTGATGCTGGCCTGTGTGCTCGGCATCGGCGCGGCGGGCGCCGGAGAAGCGGCTGCCCGGCGGGTTCACGGCAGCGATGGTGAGGCGCGCTCCGTCGAGGAGCTGTCACCATGACGGACGTGTTGCTGCACGCCGTGTTCGCGCTCGGTGGCGGGCTGGGCGCAGTCGCGCGTTACGGGCTGACCCTTGCGATCACGCACCGGTACCCGGTGTCGACGCTGGTGGTCAACGTGCTGGGCAGTTTTCTGCTGGGGCTGGGGCTGGCGGTCCTGTGGGATGTGCCCGGCCTGCTGGGCGAGCAGGAACGTCGCCTGGTCGCCGGTTTTTGTGGTGGCTTCACGACCTTTTCGAGTTTCGCCTACCAGTCCCTGGACCTGCATCGGCAGCATTCGGTGCTCCACGCAGGCGCAAACATCATCACCAACCTGGTTTTTTGCCTGCTGGCGTTTCTGCTGGGGCGCTGGCTTGGCGGTGGTGTCTCCTGAGGCTTGCAACCGCCTGTGATTCCAGCCTGTTTGCGCGGCCCGCACCGGTTGAATTGCCGGCTTCCTGACGCCATTTCCCGGTAATCCAGAGAGTGAAGTGGGGCGCCCCGCGGCGGCCCCGTGTGGGACACGTTTTACGCAGTCATGGCAAAAAAAGACTACTACGAAGTGCTCGGCGTCAGCCGGGACGCCAGCGATGATGACCTGCGCAAGGCCTATCGGCGCCTGGCGATGAAATACCATCCGGACCGCAATCCGGATGACCCCAGTGCACAGGAGCGCTTCACCGAGGGGGCCGAGGCCTACGAGGTGCTACGCGACGCGCGCAAGCGGGCCGCCTACGACCAGTTTGGCCATGCGGCCGTCGATCCGTATGCGGGCGGTGGCCCCGGTGGCGGCTTCCAGGGCAATGTCGGTGACATCTTCGGCGATATCTTCGGCGACATTTTCGGGCAGGGTCGACGGGGCCGGGCGCAGCAGCGCGGTTCAGACCTTCGTTTCGGCATGGAGCTTGACCTGGAGGAAGCGGTACAGGGCGTCGAGCGCGAGATTCGCGTGCCAACGCTGGTCACCTGTGAGGCCTGCGACGGCTCGGGTGCGGAAGATGGGCAGACCGAAACCTGTCCCACCTGTGGAGGTGTCGGCCAGGTGCGCATGCAGCAGGGTATTTTCTCCGTGCAGCAGACCTGCCCGACCTGCCACGGTACGGGACAGCGCATCGCCAACCCCTGCAAGGTTTGCAAGGGCCAGGGACGCATCCGGGAAACACGCACGCTGTCGGTAAAAATACCGGCCGGCGTGGACAACGGCGACCGCATTCGCCTGGCGGGTGAAGGGGAGGCGGGTCCCAACGGTTCGCCGTCCGGGGACCTTTACGTAGAAATCCGTGTGCGGCCGCACCGGATCTTCGAGCGTGATGGGGACAACCTGTACTGCGAGGTGCCCGTACCGTTCTCGACCGCGGCCCTTGGCGGAGAGCTCGACCTTCCCACGCTCGAAGGTCAGGTCAAGCTGAAAATTCCCGCGGAAACCCAAACGGGCAAGATGTTCCGCCTGCGCGGCAAGGGCGTAAAGTCCGTGCGCAGCCCGCGCACCGGTGATCTCATGTGTCGCGTGGTGGTCGAGACGCCGGTGCGGCTCAACAAGGAACAGAAGGCGCTGCTGCGGGAATTCGAAGCGTCCTACCTGGGCGATTCGACCGAGCACAATCCCAGATCCGACTCCTGGCTGAAGGGCGTTCGCGAATTCTTTGACCGGATGACCTCGTGACCCAAGCCCGGCCGCGGCTGGTGGTGCACGGTGCCGGGCGCATGGGTCGTCTCGTCGCTGCCGCCGCTTCAGCGGAAGGCTTTCAACTGCAGGCACTCGTTTCCCGACAGCACCCTGGTGATCTCGACGGCGCCCAATGGCGACCCGGGCTCGACGCCCTGGGCACGGCACCCGACCTACTCATTGATTTCACCCTGCCGAGCGGCACGGTCGCGGCCGCGCGCTGGTGTGCGGCCCAGGGCGTGCCCCTGGTGAGCGGGACCACCGGGCTGGAAGCGCTCCAGGCGCGTGCCCTCGAAAGGGCAGCGACGCAGGTGCCGGTGTTGCACGCCGCCAACTTCAGTCCGGGTGTGAACGCCATGCTGGGCGTGCTTGAGTCCCTTGGAGGCCTCGGGATCCGATCAGCGCGCCTGACGGACGTCCACCACATCCACAAAAAGGATGCGCCGTCGGGCACGGCCCTCGCGCTGGCAGCGGCCCTGGCGCCGGTACAGGTTGCGATCGAGAGCCGTCGGGAAGGCGAGGTCATCGGTGATCATTCGGTGGCGCTTGAGCTCGATGGGGAAACACTGACCCTGGCGCACCACGCGGAAGAGCGCGAAATTTTTGCGCGCGGCGCTCTGCGGGCAGCGCGCTGGTTGCTGGGGCGTCCTGCGGGTCGGTACCGGGCGCAGGACTGGGCGCTTGGGGGTGAAGCTGATTGAGGCCCGCATTCAGTTCCAGTACAATCCGGGCGCTTAGAGAAGGTCTTTCGGCCCGGCGGCGTCCGGCGAGCAATAGCGCCAACGACGGGTCGCCAAATGAATGAATTCTAAGCGGGAACAGCCCCCTGGGCTCTTCCCGTTTCGTGTATCTGGAGGTAGGAATTGTCCCATAAAGCAGTGTTGGCCCTGGCAGACGGCAGCGTGTTTCATGGCCAGGGAATCGGAGCGATCGGATCCAGTGTGGGCGAGGTGGTGTTCAACACCGCCATGACCGGATACCAGGAGATTCTCACCGACCCATCCTACGCCCGTCAGCTCGTGACGCTGACCTTTCCGCACGTTGGCAACACCGGCCGTAATGCCGCAGACGAAGAGGCCAATGGCCCCATGGCCGCTGGCCTCATCATCCGGGACCTGCCCCTGCGAACCAGCAACTGGCGAAGCGAGGAAACGCTCGATGCCTACCTCGAGCGCCACGGCATCGTCGGCATTGCGGGCATTGATACACGCCGTCTGACACGGATCCTGCGGGAGCAGGGCGCTCAGGGTGGCTGCCTGCTCGCCGGTGAAACGGTCGATGAGGCCGAGGCCCTGGCCCAGGCGCGTGCTTTCCCGGGCATGACGGGCCTGGACCTTGCCAAGGAAGTGACGACGGACAAGGCCTATGCCTGGTCCGAGGGCAGTCTCGATCTCGACAGTGGCGAGTGGGCAACGAGCTCAGAGACCCTTCATGTCGTCGCCTACGACTTTGGCATCAAGCGCAACATCCTGCGCATGCTGGCGGACCGGGGCTGTCGCATGACGGTTGTGCCGGCGGAGACGCCCGCTTCCCAGGTACTGGCCCTTGAGCCTGATGGTGTCTTTCTGTCGAATGGACCCGGCGACCCGGAGCCCTGCGACTACGCCATCAAGGCCATCGCGGAACTGCTGGAGACCGGTTTGCCGGTATTCGGCATTTGTCTGGGCCAGCAGTTGCTGGCGCTCGCTGCCGGTGCGCGAACCCTGAAGATGAAGTTCGGACACCACGGCGCCAACCACCCGGTGCAGGATCTGGCCACCAAGCAGGTCATGATCACCAGTCAGAACCATGGCTTCGCCGTAGACGAGAGTAGCCTTCCCGAGACGCTGCAACCGACACACCGTTCCCTGTTTGACGGCAGCCTGCAGGGCATTGCGTTCACGGATCGGCCCGCCTTCGGTTTCCAGGGGCATCCGGAGGCCAGCCCGGGGCCGCACGACATCCAGGGCCTGTTCGATCGTTTCGTCAACGATATGACGGAGGCGCGCGAGCGACTCCAGCGCGAGGCCTGAGCGGTCCAGCGCTAGCGGGTCTACCGTGGGGGCGCTTCCGGGGCAACCGTAACTGATTAAAAAGAACATTAATATAACCCGGCAAAATATTGAAATTAAAGGATTCGAGTAGAGCGTGCCCAAAAGAAACGACATCCAGAGCGTACTGATCATCGGCGCCGGCCCCATCGTCATCGGCCAGGCCTGCGAGTTCGACTATTCCGGTGCACAGGCCTGCAAGGCCCTGCGCGAGGAAGGCTTCCGGGTCATCCTGGTGAACTCCAACCCCGCCACGATCATGACCGATCCGGAGACGGCGGACGCCGTGTACATCGAGCCCATCGAATGGCGCACGGTGGCCAACATCATCGCGAAGGAGAAACCGGACGTGCTGCTCCCCACCATGGGCGGGCAGACGGCGCTGAACTGCGCGCTGGATCTGGTGCGCCACGGCGTCCTCGAGGAACACGGCGTTGAGATGATCGGCGCGACCCGGGAGGCCATCGACATGGCCGAGGACCGGGAGCAGTTTCGCGATGCCATGATCGAGATTGGCCTCGAATGCACCCGTGCCGCCATTGCGCACACGCTCGAAGAGGCCCTGGTCAAGCAGGAGGACATCGGCTACCCGATCATCATCCGCCCGTCCTTCACCATGGGCGGCTCTGGCGGCGGCATTGCCTACAACCGGGAAGAGTTCGAGGACATCGTTTCCCGCGGCCTGGAGCTCTCACCGACCACGGAGGTGATGATCGAGGAGTCCATCCTCGGCTGGAAGGAGTATGAGATGGAGGTCGTGCGCGACAGCGCGGACAACTGCATCATCATCTGTTCCATCGAAAACTTTGATCCCATGGGCATCCACACCGGGGACTCGATCACGGTCGCCCCGGCCCTGACGCTAACGGACAAGGAGTATCAGCGCCTGCGTGATGCCTCGCTGGCGGTGCTGCGCAAGATCGGCGTGGATACGGGTGGCTCGAACGTGCAGTTTGCCGTTAACCCAGAAGACGGTCGGGTCATCATTATCGAGATGAACCCCCGCGTGTCGCGCTCCTCGGCGCTGGCGTCGAAGGCCACGGGTTTCCCCATTGCCAAGGTGGCGGCCAAGCTGGCCGTGGGCTTTACGCTGGACGAGCTGCGCAACGAGATCACCGGCGGCGCCACGCCCGCCTCCTTCGAGCCTGCCATCGATTACGTGGTGACCAAGATTCCGCGCTTTGCCTTCGAGAAGTTTCCGGCGGCGGATCCACGTCTGACGACGCAGATGAAATCGGTCGGCGAGGCCATGGCGATCGGCCGTACCTTCCAGGAGTCCCTGCAAAAGGCCCTGCGCAGCCTGGAGACGGGCCATGACGGGTTGGCCTCGCTCATCGAAGTTGGTGATGACGAGAAGCGCCTGGCAGACCTCAAGCGGGAGCTGCGCGAAGCCGGGCCGGAGCGCATTCTCTACCTTGGCGACGCCTTCCGGGCGGGCCTGGGTTTCGAACAGATTCAAAAGCTCACGGGCATCGACCCGTGGTTCCTCGCCCAGGTCGAGGATCTGATCGCCGAAGAACAGGCTATTCAGGAAGGCGGTGCCGTGGCGCTGGACCGGGATCGCCTGTGGAAACTCAAGCGCAAGGGCTTCTCCGACAGTCGCCTGGCCGGCCTGATCGGCATTCCCGAAGCGGACCTGCGCACGTTGCGCCAGGAGCTGGACGTACGGCCCGTCTACAAGCGAGTGGACACCTGCGCCGCCGAATTCGCCACCAGCACCGCCTACCTGTACTCCACCTACGAGGAGGAGTGCGAGGCCGAGCCCAGCGCCAAGCGCAAGTTCATGGTGCTGGGCGGCGGTCCAAACCGCATCGGCCAGGGCATCGAATTCGACTACTGCTGCGTTCACGCGGCCCTAGCCCTGCGCGAAGACGGCTACGAGACCATCATGGTCAACTGCAACCCGGAAACGGTCTCCACGGACTACGACACCTCCGATCGGCTTTATTTCGAGCCGTTGACCCTCGAGGACGTGCTCGAGATCGTGCATAAGGAGCAGCCGGAAGGGCTCATCGTGCAGTACGGTGGGCAGACACCGCTCAAGCTGGCCCGGAGCCTCGAGGCGGCCGGTGTGCCGATCATCGGGACTTCTCCGGACAGCATCGACCTGGCGGAGGACCGGGAACGTTTCCAGCAGCTGCTTGAGCGCCTCGGCCTGCGCCAGCCGCCAAACCGCACGGCCACCAGCGCCGATGAGGCCGTCACCCTGGCGGAGGAAATCGGCTATCCGCTGGTCGTGCGTCCTTCCTATGTGCTCGGTGGCCGGGCCATGGACGTGGTCCACGGTGAACAGGAGCTGCGGCGCTACATGCGTGACGCGGTCAAGGTGTCGAATGACTCACCGGTGCTGCTGGATCGTTTCCTCGACCACGCCATCGAGGTGGACGTTGACGCGATCTGTGACGGCAAGGACGTTTTCATCGGCGGTCTCATGGAGCACATTGAGCAGGCCGGTGTGCACTCCGGCGACTCAGCGTGCACGCTGCCGCCGTATTCCCTGGGCAAAAAAATCCAGGATGAGCTCCGCGACCAGATGGCCGAGATGGCACTGGAGCTGGGCGTGGTCGGTCTGATGAACGCCCAGTTCGCGGTACGCGGTGATGATATTTACGTCCTGGAAGTGAACCCGCGCGCCTCGCGGACCGTGCCCTTTGTGTCCAAGGCCACCGGTGTGGCCCTGGCATCCGTGGCGGTCCGCTGCATGGCCGGCACCTCCCTGGCAGAGCAGGGCCTGAGCCGTGAGGTGGTGCCGAACTACTTCTCCGTGAAAGAGGTGGTTTTCCCATTCATCAAGTTCCAGGGCGTCGATCCGATCCTGGGGCCGGAAATGCGCTCCACCGGTGAGGTCATGGGCGTGGACTGGTCCTTTGGCGGCGCCTGTATTCGCGCCATGCGGGGCGCCAGCCAGCCGCTGCCCGAACCGGGCAAGGCCTTCCTGAGCGTCCGGGACGCGGACAAATCTGCGCTGCCGCCCATTGCCCGAAACCTGATCAAGCGCGGCTTCAGCCTGATTGCCACCGAGGGAACCTGTAACTACCTTCGTTCTGAAGGCTTTGACTGCGAGTACGTCAACAAGGTTGACCAGGGTCGCCCCCATATCGTGGATGCGATCAAGAACGAAGAGATCGCCTTCATCATCAACACCACCGAGGGCCGCCAGGCCATTTCCGATTCGTTTTCGATTCGGCGCGGCGCGCTGCAGCAATCGGTGCCCTACACAACAACGACGGCCCGCGGCTGGGCCACCCTGCAGGCCTTTGACCACGAGGAAGACCGTACCGTGCGCAGCCTGCAGGAACTGCACAAAGGTTTGAATCCATGAATCGTCCACCCCTGACCCGCGCAGGCGCTAACCGCCTGCGCGAAGAGCTGAGTCAGCTCAAGAAAGTCGATCGCCCGGCGGTGATCGAGGCCATTGCCGAGGCCCGCGCGCACGGCGACCTGAAGGAAAACGCCGAGTACCACGCGGCCCGCGAACAGCAGGGCTTCATCGAGGGACGTATCCAGCAGATCGAAGGCACCCTGGGCGGCGCACAGATCATCGATGTGGCAACGCTGAATCCGGGCGGCAAGGTGGTGTTCGGTGCCACCGTGACCGTGGCCGACGAGGAGGGCGAGGAGACCTGCTACCAGATCGTTGGCGACCTGGAAGCCGACATCAAGGAGAACCGCATCGCCATCTCTTCACCCATTGCCCGCGCGCTCATCGGCAAGGAAGAGGGTGATGTGGGGGTTGTGGCTGCGCCCGGTGGAGAGCGTGAGCTTGAGATTGTCGAAGTAGAATATAAATAAAAACAATAATCTAAATAATAATGCTCGAAGTAATATGAAGTCGGGGTTCCGCGTCCGGCGGCGCGTCCCTAAGGAAACAGCAGACCGCCTGCCCAGCGATCTCCACCCCGTACTCCGTCGTGTTCTCAGCGCTCGGGGCGTTCGCGACCCGGAGTCGCTGGACCTGAGGCTCAACCGCATGGCCCCACCCGGGACCCTGTCCGGGCTCGAAAGCGCATCGCAAATGCTGGCTGAGGCCGTTCAGACCGGACGACGCATCCTGATCGTGGGGGATTTCGACGCCGACGGCGCCACGGGCACGGCCCTCGCGGTACGGCTGCTGCGAGCCTTTGGTGCGGGCCAGGTGGCTTACCGCGTTCCCAACCGCTTCGAATTTGGCTATGGCCTGACGCCGGGTTTGGTGGAAACCCTGTCTGATGAACCGCCTGATGTGCTGGTCACCGTAGACTCGGGCATCGCCTGCCTGGCCGGTGTACGTCGTGCCCGGGAGCTGGGCATGGATGTGGTCGTCACGGATCACCACCTCCCGGGCGCTGAACTGCCCGAAGCGAATGCCATCGTCAATCCGAACCTCCCCGGTGATGCGTTTCCCAGTAAGGCGCTCGCGGGTGTGGGCGTTGTGTTTTACCTGATGGGTGCGGTGCGGGGTCTGCTGCGTGACGCGGGCTGGTTCTCCGGCGGTCGGGAAATGCCAAACCTTGCGCAGTACCTGGATCTTGTCGCGCTCGGGACCGTGGCTGACGTCGTGCCCCTGGACCAAAACAACCGGGTCCTGGTTCGACAGGGGATTGAGCGCATCCGTGCGGGAGTTGCGTCCCCAGGTGTGCTGGCCCTCCTTCGGGTGGGTAAGCGCGACTACCGGCACCTCGTGGCCTCGGACCTCGGGTTCACCGTGGGTCCGCGGTTGAATGCCGCAGGGCGCCTGGAAGACATGGCGGTCGGCATCCGCTGCCTGCTCAGCGATGATCCGGAGGAGGCCCGCGAGCTGGCGGAACAGCTCGACGCACTGAATCGGCAGCGAAAAGCGCTCCAGGAGACCATGCACAGCGAGGCGGCGGCCCAGGTAGATGCGCTGCTGGATGATCTCGGCGACGAATTACCGTTCAGCCTGTGCCTGCACGATGAGCGCTGGCACCAGGGCATCGTGGGCCTCGTGGCAGCCCGCATCAAGGAGGCCACGCACCGACCCGTGATTGCCTTCGCGCCGGAGGAGGAGGGCTCGGCGGTGCTGAAGGGCTCGGCCCGCTCCATTCCCGGCCTGCACATCCGCGACGTACTGGCACACGTGGATGCCACGGCGCCCGGGCTGATGCGCGCCTTTGGCGGCCACGCCATGGCCGCCGGCCTCAGTCTTGATCGGACAGGGCTCGACGCCTTCCAGGATCGGCTGGAGCAGTCGGTTCGCATATTTCTCGATGGCCAGGCGCCGGCGCCGGAGGTGCTGACCGACGGTGAGCTGACGGCGGCGGAGCTGAACCTGCCCTTCGCTCAGGCCCTGGCCGAGCTTGGGCCCTGGGGGCAGCGTTTTCCCGAGCCGCTGTTCGAGGGGGCCTTCGAGGTGCTCGATCAGCGCGTGGTCGGTGGGGCCCATCTCAAGATGGTGCTGCGGCCCCTGGACGGCTCGGACCCCATCGATGGCATCGCCTTTGGCAGGCTGCCGGAGGATTTAAAGGGGCAACGTTCGGCACGCATGCTGTACCGCCTGGACGTGAACCATTTTCGCGGGGAAACCAATCCGCAGCTGATGGTTGAACACATCCTGGTTGAGTAATCAGGGGCTGCGCGCGTTCGAGCGTTCAAACTGGCGACTTCATTCCTTCGAATTGTCTGGACCATCTTTGATCATGGTGACTACCCGTTTCGCGATTCGTTCGGATACTTCAAAAACGACTGACTCAAAATCACTACCTTGAGTTGTCGTGTGAACGGTCCGTTGGTGAATATCTGACCAAAGCACTTCATCAGAATTCGGCTCAATCAATGCTGTGATTATCAAGAGTCGGTCCCCATCGACCTGTACTGCGCTGTCCAGCCTCACGGTGCCTGCAGGCAAATCTCTGTGAGGTTCAAGCGTTAAGTCGATGAGTGGCAATTGGAAATTGTCTTCCAGCGCTTCGATCTCGGCCAGCAGCGAATGACTCATAACCTTGTCG
>JBCDHO010000052.1:0-10749 GCA_038749855.1 Pseudomonadota bacterium | reverse complement strand
GAGATAGGCATAGAACACTGGAGATTGGCGTGACATTCCAGACTGGAGCCCGCGGAATACAAGGCAGGGGCGATACCCTCCTTGTGCCAACATTCTGAGCAAAAGAGTGCTGGGCCCGAGATGAGTGCCCAGCAGCACGAGTGTTTTGACTTCGGGCCAATGCTCAGGGCCCGACACAAGACTGCGCTTGATACGTCGATCAGAACTAAAATGGCCGTGCCAAGTGTCAACTGCATCCAGGAAACGAACAAGGCGGAACGTCTGCTGCCAGCGTATCGGGTCATCGACAAAGCCAGCCGAGCGTGCATGCTCCAGTGCCTGCTTCGTGTGAACCGAATAAAGCCAGCTCTGGCTAGAGAGCCATTGCGCCAGTCCTTTTGCCACGGAGGCGGGCACAATGAAGGCCAGGAAAGGCATCACCCAGTAGGCGAGCATGTCCCGGAACTGTTGCAGCACCCAGCGCACGGGGTGCCTAGGGCTCCGGCTTGCGGTTCCAGGCGGACACGTAAAGCTCCCGGTTGGCCAGCTGTTCGAAGCCGTAGTCGAGCAGCTCCGGCGTGTACTCCACCACGCCGCTGGTGCGCAAGGCAACGCGCCAGGGCTCGAAATCCAGCGCCCGCAGCTCCGCTTCGAAATCCCTTACAGTAATTGGGTTGAGCTCCGTATACCACTGCCAGTACTGGGCCTGGGTGGCCACCTCTCCGCCGCGGTCCATGGTCCTTGGGGCCGTTGTCAGGACGCGCTCCCGCAGTGCCTCCGGCGCGAGCTTGAGGTGCAGCCAGGGGTCATCGAAAAACTCACCGAGGTGATTGCCGTATTCGCCGAAGAACAGCCCCGGATGCACAAACAGCAAACCGCCCGGCTTCAGTACCCGACGAATCTCGCGCAGGGTCTGGGCATAACCTCCGGCGATATGCTCCAACGAGCCCCAGGACAACACGACGTCGAAGTGGTTGTCTGCGAAGGGAAGATCATTGCCGTCGGCCGGCTCAAAGCGCAGTCGCGGATCGTCCGACCAGTCGCCGGGCAAATGATTGCGCTGCGCCACTTCCGGCAGCAGTTCGTAGCGCTTCGAAGGGTCGACACCCACGAATTCTTCCGGGCGACAGCGCAAAAACACCCCGAGATCGGTCATGCCATCCCCGCAACCCACATCCAAAATACGGCCACCAAGACGTTCGTCCTGTCCCAGCATGAGGTGCACGATGACCCGTGCGGCATGATCGAAATGCTTAAAGAACCAGTCCTCGTGCCCCCGATTCCAGCTCAGATCACCGACGGGAACGCCGTCCAGGCCTTCAAGCGTCCAGCTGGGCCGACCAGCGCGGCGCTTCTGCTTGGTACCTGAGGCCACCGCATCCTGACCTGAGCTGTTCGGCACAAAGCCCGCCAGGGCCTCCTCGGCCAAGAGCTTCGGCGTGCCATTCGCATCACTCCAGAGTAGAACACGCACCCGCTGGGCACCCGTCGGCAGATGATCTTCCGGCAGCGTCATAACCGCCCGGTAAGCGCCACGTGGCAACCAGGCAACATCCCAGCCGGCCTGGCGAATATGGAAGGAACCGGTCTCGATTCCGCTTTGCGCGTCATGCAGCTGAAACTGAAGGTCGAGGTCGAACAGCAGATCAGTGGTCACCTCGAAGTCCACCGTGTAGCAGCCCGCCTTTGCGGCCACGCGGTGAATGACAGCACCAGGAGTGAGCACCGGTTCACTCATGGGCGAGTTCCCTCGAGCAGGACCCAGTCCCCACGTGTACCGGCAACGGTCAGTGGCAGGCCAGCCACGTCGAAGCCCTGACGCACGTCATTTGCCTGCGCTGCAAGGATTCCGGTGAGCACCAAGCGGCCGCCCGGCCGGACCGCAGCAATGAGCTCACGGGCAAGACGCAGCAGGATGCCGGCGAGAATATTGGCCAGCACCACGTCGTATGGACCCTCCGGTGGCCGCTCGCTTTCCGCGGCGGTGACCACAGATTCCACCCCGTTGCGCGCCACGTTCTGCTCCGTCGCCCACACGGCCTGCGAATCGTAATCAACGCAGAGCACCGGCGCCGCGCCCTTCAACGCCGCGGCGATGCCGAGGACGCCAGAGCCGCAGCCGAAGTCGAGCACGGCCTGATCATGCAGCGCCTGGGCGTCGAGCCACTCAAGGCAAAGATGGGTCGTGGCATGGGTCCCGGTACCAAATGCAACGCCGGGATCAAGGTGCAGCAGGGTCGCATCCGGGTCCGGTGGCTCAGCGTTCGACGGGATGATCCACAGGGAAGAACCGAAACGCATGGGCACGAAGCGGTCCATCCAGGTACGCTCCCAGGGCTGGTCTTCAAGTTCGTTGGTCGAGGGTTCGTCGATGATCGGCAGCAGGGCCAGCGCGGTCAGCAGCTTCTCACGGTCGATCTCAGGATCAAACAGGCCCGTGAGCCGCACGGCATCCCACAGCGGCGTCTCACCGACGGGCGGCTCCCAAAGCGGCGTATCACCGTGGTCCGTCAGGGTGACGGCCAGGGCACCCTGGGAGTGCATCAACTCCTCGGCAAGTTCGACGTGGCGTCGTTCGAGGCGCAGGCCGACTTCGAGGAAAGCCGGCGGCGCTGTCTCGGCGTTCACTCGTCCTGGCCGCCGCGCGCTTCGAGCTGCTTCTCGAGGTAGTGGATATTGAAGCCGCCGCGTTGGAACCCGGGATCGGTCAACAGCCACTGGTGCAGCGGAATGTTGGACTTGATACCGCCCAGGACCATTTCGTCCAGGGCGACGCGCATGCGCGCGATGGCCGTCTCACGATCGTGACCATGGGCGATGACCTTGGCGATCATGGAGTCGTAGTTCGGTGGTACCCGATAGCCGTCGTAGATGTGCGAATCCACGCGGATGCCCGGCCCGCCCGGCGTATGAAAGCCATCGATCGTCCCGGGACTGGGCATGAACGTTTCCGGATCTTCGGCGTTGATGCGGCATTCGACCGCATGCCCGCGGATCTGGATGTCTTCCTGGCGGTAGCTCAGGCGCTCACCGGCGGCCACCAGGATTTGCTCCCGGATCAGGTCCACCCCCGTGATGCGTTCGGTCACCGGGTGCTCGACCTGGATGCGCGTGTTCATTTCGATGAAGTAGAACCGACCCGCGTCGTACAGAAACTCGAAGGTCCCGGCGCCACGGTAGCCGATGCGCTTGCAGGCCTCGACACAGACCTCACCGATTTCCGCGCGTTGTTCTGGCGTGATGCCCGGCGCTGGCGCCTCCTCGATGACTTTCTGATGACGGCGCTGCGTCGAGCAATCGCGCTCTGCGAGGTGGATGGCGTTGCCGTGCTGATCCGCCATCACCTGGATCTCAATGTGACGCGGGTTGGTCAGGTACTTCTCCATGTACACGGTGTCATCGCCGAAAGCCGCACCGGCCTCCTGGCGCGTCAGCTGCAGCGCGGTTGCGAGTTCTTCCTCGCTGTGGACAACCCGCATGCCGCGTCCGCCGCCGCCCGCCGCCGCCTTGATGATGACCGGGTACCCGATGTCCCGGGCGATGGAAGCGGTCACTTGCATGTCATTGTCGAGGGGCCCGTCGGAGCCGGGAACGCAAGGCACGCCCGCCTCACGCATGGCTTCGATGGCGGACACCTTGTCGCCCATAAGACGAATCGTCTCCGGTCTCGGGCCAATAAAAATGAAGCCGCTCTCTTCCACGCGCTCGGCAAAATCCGCGTTTTCGGCCAGGAAGCCATAGCCCGGATGAACGGCCTGGGCGTCCGTGACCTCCGTTGCGGAAATTATGGCCGGCACGTTCAGGTAGCTGTCTGCCCCGGGCGGCGGACCGATGCAAACGGACTCATCGGCCAGGGCGACATGCTTCAGGTTCCGATCCACGGTGGAGTGTACAGCGACCGTGCGAATGCCCAGGGCCTGGCAGGCCCGGTGTATCCGCAGCGCGATCTCGCCGCGATTGGCGATGACAATCTTGTCCATGATGGCCATGGTCGCGGCCCGTCAGCGAATGACGAACAGCGGCTGGTCGAACTCCACCGGCTGACCGTTCTCAGCCAGGATGGCGACCACTGTTCCAGCGAAGTCGGACTCGATCTGGTTAAACATCTTCATGGCCTCGATGATGCACAGCGTGTCACCGACCGCCACGGACTGGCCCTTGCTGACAAAGTCCTCCGCCTCGGGGCTCGAAGCGGCGTAGAAGGTACCGACCATGGGCGCACGAACTACCTGCCCGTCAGGGATGGCCTCTTCCTCGGCGGCTGCCGGGGCCGCGTCCGCGGCCGGCGGAGCAACAGCGCCGGCAGGCGCCGGCGCGACAACGGCCGGCGGCGCCGCCATGACCTGCGGCATAACCGGCGCAACCGATGGCCCACCGCGGGTGATGCGCAAGGACTCCTCCCCCTCGACAATCTCAATTTCCGAGAGGCTGGATTCCTCGAGCAGCTCGATCAGTTTTTTGATTTTCCGTATGTCCATGCGCGCGCACTCCGCTCAGGGTTCGGTTCGGTTGAGGATTTCCTGCAAGGCAAGCAGGTAGCCCTTTCCGCGAAAACCGCTGATGACGCCTGCGGCGATATCAGCGAAATAGGACACCTGGCGGAACGGCTCCCGCGCCGATACCGCAGACAGGTGGACTTCAATAAAAGGAATTCGAACCGCCAGCAGCGCGTCCCTCAGGGCAACGCTGGTATGGGTGTAGCCGGCTGGGTTGAGGATGATCCAGTCGACACCGTCGCGACCGGCTTGCTGGACCGCATCGATCAGCCCACCTTCACTGTTGCTTTGCATGGCGGTTAGGGTCAACCCCGTCGTCTCCGCGACGGTTTGCATCTCGGCCAGGATATCGTCCAGTGACTGGTTCCCGTACTGCCCAGGTTCCCGCTCACCGAGCAGGTTCAGGTTGGGTCCATTGATCACGAGCACCTGGGTCATGGTCTTTTGATTCTGGTCTCAGGCGGCGATTCCACAAGGGAGCGCAGTCTGCACCACGCGCCGGGCCATGTAAACCGTTCGCCGCCGTATTGAAGACGATAGCAGCAGGATCGTTACCAAAAAGTTAACGATTGATGCGGAGCGCCCAGAGCGGTGTTCCGCAGCGGGGCCTCAGAGCAGGGCCTCGATCTCCTTCAAGAGGGCGTCTTCCTTGAGTTCTCCGAGGAAGGTCCAGCGTACGATTCCCTCGCGATCAACGAGCACCGTGTAGGGCAAAAGGCCGGCATCGTTGCCCCAGGCAAGACCGGTGGCCATGACATCGCCAGCGCCCACCAGGATCGTGTAGTCGATGCCCAGCTGCTCGGCAAAAGCGCGGGCGCGCTGCACGTCGTCCAGGGCGATTCCGACGATGGCGAGGCCCTCTGGACCCAGTTGCTCATAAACCGCATCCAGCATAGGCATCTCCTTGCGACACGGGGTGCACCAGGTGGCCCAGAAGTTGACCAGCAGGACCTGGCCGTCGAAGTCGTCCGCAGAGACCACCTGGCCGTCGGATGCGCCGAGCGTGAACGGCGGTCGGCGGTTTCCCAGCAAGGTAGCGGGACCCTCGCCCGCCGCACCCTCGTTCGGATCACCTCGCAACCATTGGCCAGTCAACACGCCGGCGACGGTGGCAAGGATAGCCACGCCGATAAACAGGAGCAGGTTCCGGGACAAGCGCTTCGGTCCTCAGTAGGCTGCGATAACGCGCTGCAGGTGGGCGGAAAACTCCTCGGGATTGAAGTAGCCGACGAGTCGGTAGTTCTCCATTTCGCGGCCGTCCCGATCAAAAAACAGGATGCCCGGTGGCCCGATGATCCCGTACTCGCGCATGAGGGCCTGGTCCACGTCATCGTTTTCCGTGACATCAGCCTTTAGCGGCTGCATCTGGCCCAGCAACGCCTGCACCTCGGGCTCGGGGAACGTGTTGCGCTCCATGCGAATGCATTCGACACACCAGTCGGCATAGAAGTCGAGCATGGCCGGCATACCCCGACCGTTGGCCTGGGTGACCGCCGTGTCGAGATCATCGAGGGACTTGATCTTGCGGAAGGCCACCTGTTCGACCTGAGCCGCGCCGGATCCGCCGCGCGCAAGATGATCCAAAGGCTTGAGCCAGTAGTCGCCGCCAGAGGCCGCACCGACAAACTGGATGGCGCCGAAGAACAGCAGGGAAACGCCCGTCGCCTTCCACAGCCGAGCCCAGCCCGTGGCGCCGTCGGGGATCCGATCCAGCGCACCCAGGTAGACGGCGCAGCCCACCGCCAGGAGACCCCACAGCACCATGATGACCGGACCAGGAATGATGCGCTCAAGCATCCAGATGGCCAGGGCCAGGAGGCCAACACCAAAGAAGGCCTTCACGGCATTCATCCAGGCACCGGCCCGGGGCAGGAACTTGCCCGCCGAAGTCCCGAAAATGATCAGGGGCACACCCATGCCCAGCGACATGGAGAACAGAGCCGCACCGCCAAGGCCGGGCGAACCGGTCTCACCGATGAAAATCAGCGCCGCCGCCAGCGGTGGGGCAACGCAGGGCCCAACGATGAGCGCAGACAGGAATCCCATGACCGCCACGCCGCCCAGGCGCCCGCCTTCCTGACGGTTGCTCTGCTCCGTCAGCTTGGTCTGCCAGCTGCTCGGCAGCTGAAGTTCATAGAAGCCAAACATCGACAGGGCCAGGAGTATAAAGATCAACACGAAGGCGCTGATGATCCAGGGGTTCTGGAACATGGCCTGCAGGTTCTGACCGAAAAGCCCGGCCAGCACGCCAGCCACCGTGTAGGTCACCGCCATGGCCAGCACGTACACCAGCGACAGCGTGAAGGCACGGCTCATGGTGATGCGGTCGCCCTCTCCGGCGATGATGCCGGACAGGATCGGAATCATGGGAAAAACACAGGGCGTAAAGGACAGGAGCAGACCTGCCGCGAAGAAGGTCAGCATGGCCAGCAGCGGCTGCTCCGCGAGCAGTCGGGCCAGGCGGCCCTGCTCACTGACCGGTACGGCCGCAGCTGCCGCACTGCCAACGACCACACCATTATCAGGGCCGGCTGATCCCGCGGCACCGGAACCCTCCGCCGCAGCGTGCACGATCGGCTCAGCGGCGGGCGGCAGGTTGATGCTGATACGGCCGGTTTGCGGCGGGTAGCAAATGTCGCCATCCCGACAACCCTGCCATTCCGCCTCGAGCGTCACGGCCAGCGAAGCACCCGCTGCGCGGTCGATGAAAACCGGAATCTCAACCTGGTCAAAAATGACCGGGACAATCCCGAATTCCGGATCATCTTTGAGCGTGCCATCCGGCGTGTCAAAGGCCGCTACGCTGGCGGCGGGCTGATCCACCACCCGAAAGGCGAAATTGTCCACGTACAGGTAATAACCGGGGGCCGCGGTGAAGCGTACAAGTACCGTTCCGGCATCCTGGGCAATCGCTTCATAGCGGAACGCTTCGTCCGGTGGCAGGGCCGGATCCTTGGCGACATTGAGCGCGCCGCCCAACAGCTCATCCAGCGGAGAAGCCGCGGAACTGGCTACGGGCGCTGACGCAGCGGCCGGTGCGGCGGCCAAGGAAGGGGCCAGCGCAGGGTCAGGCAAATCTACGATCACGGCCTGCTCCGTGGGCGGGTAGCAGAGCACGCCCTCCAGACACCCCTGGGAACGAATGTTCAGCGTTACCTGCTCGGTCCCTGCGGGAACACTGGCCAGGGGCACGTCGATGGCCAGGCTGCCCGTGAACTTAATGACCTCCTCGCCGAGGAGCTCGTCGAATTCCTTCTTGCCTTCGGGAATCAGCGGGTCACCCAGCTCGACGCCCTGGGTCCCGGAGCGGAAGCGCAAAAAGCGATTGTTGTAGAGGTAGTAGTCGTCCGCGATGGTCCAGCGCACGGTGATGCGGTCCGCACTTGCTGCTTCCGCGGAAATGGCGAACACGTCGCCATATTCCCGGACTTCATCCGGCTCGATGGCGTGGGCCATGCCGGCAAAGGCCAGCAGAGTGAAGATCCCGTTTCTGATTCTGTGTTTCATGGAGCGTCAAGACCGCCGGGCGGGTAAAAACCTTTCAAAACGCGAGCGGCCGGCAAGTTTACCCCATCGGGGTTGAAGGGTCGGATGACCTAAGCAGAGACCGACGTCCGCAGCCACTGAAGGTAGGGCTCCGATACGTGGCCCGCATCCAGGGCGATGAGCTCCGGAACCTCGTAGGGATGATGTTCCGTCAGCCAGTGCTCGATGACAAAGAAATGCGCGCGTGTGGTCTTGATGATGAGCAATACCTCTTCCTGGTCCTGGACCTCGCCTTTCCACGCATAGATGGACCGGACGCCGGGCAGAATGTTCACGCAAGCGGCGTGATGGGCCTCCACCAGGCCGCGCGCCAGTCGCTCACCGGTTGCCGCGTCGGGGCAGGTACACAGCACGACAATCGTTTCACTCATGGTTTCTCCCTCTTGCCTCGTCACGACGGATGGACCTTATGCAGCCAGGCCACTCATCGCCGGCGAAGCGTCATGACACCCGTGTCACCCCGCAGCATTAAGCGGATGGTCTCTCCTTCGAAGGTGATCTGGCGGGCCGCCTCAAGGTCTTCCACGAACTGCTGAAGCCCTGCATCACCGAGACACGCACGCCGAAACACATTCAGCTCTGCAGGAAAGGTAATGGAGAGGGTCTGCTGCGCATAGTCGATGCGACCGCGAAGGCGCCCGCAGTCGCCACGCACTTCGAGCTTGCCACGGGGCTCGACTTCGAGCACGAAGGGATCATCAATATCTGGTGTAGTCGCCTCACCTTCAGCGTAATCGGTACGCATCCAGCTCCAATCACCCTGCAACAGCTCCGAGGAGGCGCGCAGGGTCTCCGCAGCCGCCTCCGAGACCGTGAGGCTCTCCGTCGGCCAGGTGCCGGTCACTTTGCGGGTCCAGGTATAGTCGATGCGAAAGCCATCGTCCTCCAGCTGGTGGCGCTCGATCAGTGCCTCGTGCAGGTGACCGATATAAGGTGTCGGTACGTCCGGTCCCGCCAGGCTCAGACTCAGAAAGCGTTCCTCGCGAGAAATCTCCACGTCGACCAGTTCGAGGCGATGCCTGCGCAGCCATTCCTGCAGGACTTCCGACCGGGCCGCCTGATAGTTGGCGTTGAAGATCACCTTCTCGCTGTAGAACCACAGCGGAATACAAATGGCCCCGGTCATCAGGGCAAACAGGTAAAACTGCGAACGAATGAACCCCGCCGAGCGCCGGCGGGATGCCGCCGGGGAGACGCCGACGGCGAGAAAGGTGATGGCCCCGGCCAGGACCATGGCGATGAAGTTCGTCAGAAACAGCACCAGGGCACGCAGTGCTAGCTCGTGCTCACCGGACGTCACCAGGATGCCCGTGGATGCCAGCGGTGGCAACAGCGCCACAGCCACGGCAACGCCGGGAATGGCGCTGCTCTCCTTGCGCGTTATCGTGTAGGCACCGGCTGAACCCGCAGCCAGGGCAATGATCAGGTCCCAGAACGTGGGCCGGGTCCGCGCGAGCACCTGCTCCGGCAGGATCACCAGCTCGGGCGAGACCAGCGTCAGCAATGATGACAACAGCAGCGCGCCGGCCGCCATGGCCGCAATCATCCAGAGCGCCTGGTAAAAACGCGAAGGCCAGCCCATGACCACCGCGCCGGCCGCCGCCAGCACCGGCGTCATGAGCGGTGCCACGAGCATGGCGCCAATCACCACGGCAGCGGAATCGGAGATCAAGCCCGCCGTGGCGATCACCGTGGAGAGCACGAGGAGCACCGACATGCGGATCAGGAACGGCACCTGGTTCTGCTTGCCGAAGACGAACAGGTCTTCGAGCACGGACCGGCGCTCTTCCGGTGACAGCTCCTGCTGGTTCAGGAAACGGGCAAGCCGCCGGGAGAAGGTGACGCGTTCGGCGGGCGTCGCCTTTTCAGCGGCGCCCTGCTCCGGTTCGGGACCGGCTTCACTCACCGGGCAAACCTAAACCTCGAACGGCTCGAGGAACTTCGGCGCCAACACCTGCTTCATGCGCACGTATTTCGGCAAACCATGGCGGTCATAGGGCGGATAGTCTTCGCCGCGAATGAGCGGCTCCAGGTAGCGCCGGGCCGCCGCCGTGATGCCCATGCCGTCCTTCGTGATGAACTTCTTCGGCATCATCTTTTCCTTGTTGGCCATGCGCGACAGTTGAGCCTCGCCCACCTTCCAACGGTAGGGCTTGTCGGAGACGCGCTCGATGATGGGCATAACACCTGACTTGCCCTGAATCGCCAGGTCGATGGCCGCCTTGCCCATGGTGTAGGCCTGCTCTACGTCCGTTTTCGACGCGATGTGGCGCGCGGAGCGCTGCAGGTAATCGGATACGGCCCAGTGGTACTTATAGCCAAGCTTCTCTTTCACCAGCGATGCCACCACGGGCGCCACACCGCCAAGCTGCGCGTGGCCGAAGGCATCCCGAACGCCAGAATCGGACAGGAATTTGCCCTTCTTATCGCGGACGCCTTCGGAGACCACCACGGAACAGTAGCCATGGGTCCTCACGGCTTTATCCACTTTCGCGAGGAACGCCTTTTCGTCGAAGGTGATTTCCGGGAACAGGATGACGTGCGGTGGATCCCCTCTCTCGCGCTGGGCCAGGCCGCCGGCCGCCGCAATCCAGCCCGCGTGACGCCCCATCACCTCGAGGATGAATACCTTGGTGGAACTGGAGGCCATGGACTCCACGTCAAGGCTGGCTTCCATGATGCTGACCGCCACGTACTTGGCCACGGACCCAAAGCCCGGGCAGTTGTC
>JBCDHO010000051.1:0-10843 GCA_038749855.1 Pseudomonadota bacterium | reverse complement strand
CTTGTCATCGCGCAGGGTGACGTTGTACGGCGGCCGCTCCTGTTTGATCAAGCTCTGTTCCAGGAGCAGCGCTTCGGTCTCGCTGTTGGTGATCGTGACCTGGATGTCGACGATCCGGGCGACCATGGCCATGGTCTTGGTGGTCAGGCCGGAGGCCCGGAAGTAGCTGGTCACCCGGGCCTTGAGATTCCGGGCCTTGCCGACGTAAAGCACTTCACCGCCGTCGCCGATCATCCGGTACACACCGGGTTTGCGGGTCAGGTTGGCGAGAAAGGCTTCGCTGTCGAAACGCGCAGACATGCGCCCAGTTTAGCGTCAGCCAACCGCGAGCGCGCGGCGAGCGGCAAGGAAGACCTCCTGCAGCATCGGCGGCGTCAGACGCTTTGTATTCACGTTCTGCAGGCTGGGGTGATAGCTCGAGATCACCGTCAGGGTTGGCTGCAGACGCGCCTGCCCGCCATGGCTGAACGCCGGAAATTCCGCAATGGCATGCCCTGCATTGGCATCCGCATCTCCCAGTAACCTGCGAAGCTGCTCGTGGGCCAGGCGGCCCAGGGTGACGATCACGCGCGGCTTGCGCATCGCGGGCCGCCAGAACTCAGCGATCTCCGGCGCAAACCAGCGTCGACAGCGATCGAACTCCTGCGCCCGGGGCTGATTGCCCGGAGGCCAGCACTTGAGCGCGTTGGTCATGCGCAGATCCTTAAGGCGCGCGGTCAGCGGATCGCTCGACGTGCTGAAGCCCGTGCGGGCCAGCGCCTGAAACAGAAAGCGGCCGCTGGCATCGCCGGCGAACACGAGCCCGGTGTGGTTCGCGCCCCGACGTCCGGGGGCGAGGCCCACGATCAGCACCCGAGCGTCGCGCGGTCCCCGCGCCGGTACCGGCAAGGCGTAGCTATCCGGGTGAGCGCGGCGATAGGTCGCAAGGGCCTCGACCAGCCGCGGGCACCGCCGGCAGGCCAGCAGCTTCGATTCATCCAGCGAGGCGTGCACGTTCCGCAGCGGCGGTCACCATGCCGTGGCGCACGGCCATGAGCGCCAGCTCGACATCGCTCGAGACGTTCAGCTTCTCGAAGATACGGTAGCGATAGCTGTTGACCGTCTTCGGAGACAGGTGGAGGTTGCTGGAAATCTCATTCACCTTGTGACAGTTCACGACCATCATCATGATCTGCATTTCGCGCCCGGACAACTGATCGAACGGGCTCTCACTGGTCTCGTCAAACGCGCACAGCGCAAGGTTGTGCGCGACTTCCTGGGACAGGTAGCGCTTGCCGACGAACGCCTTCTTGATGGCCGTGACCAGCTCCTCTGCCGTGACCGATTTCGACAGGTAGCCAGTGGCACCAGCGCGCAAGGCCTGCATCGGAAAGGGGTTCTCGACACAGCCGGTCACAATCAGCACTTTGGTGTCGAGCTTCATGAGCTCGATGCGACGTGTGGCTTCAATACCGCCGATGCCGGGCATCAACAGATCCATGAGTACCACATTCGGTCGGTGCTCACGCACGAGCGTGACCGCTTCTTCTCCGCTGGCGGCTTCGCCAACGATCTGAATGGGTTTGATATCCGCCAGCATGCGTCGGATTCCAACTCGAAAGAGCTGGTGATCATCGACAATCGCAACCCTGATCATAGTGCCTTCCCGTGCATTCCCAATGGAGGATCAGGGTAGGCCTCGCAGGTTTGTCACGACAATTGGCGTTCGGGCATTACCGGCAGCATTCCACGACATTTCCATTATGCGAGATCAGGGTGATATCACGATCGATAACATCAAGATTGTTGCGTATATGCCGTTTCATCAACCGCACCGAAGCGCTCTTCGGCAATCGCTGTTGAACTCGCCTCCGATGCGCATTCGCCCAGTGTTTTACCGAGTCAATCATCGGTCTATTGGTCGTACGTTGATTTGTTAGAACCGCCGTACGCGATCGAGCAGGAAATTTACAGGCGAATCGAGTACACTGCGCCGCCGTGGGGGGAGAACCCTTCAACGTCAGCGCGTGCTGCGCTGCAGAAGGCGGTCGTGCTTCCGAGCCTGCGCCCAAACAAATACCAGGGATTTTCACGTGCAATTCAAAAGACGCCGGATCACTCAAGGCGTCATCGCGGCCATTGCCGCCACGTCGGCCGCCAGCGCCGCCAGCGAGTCCGCTCGCGCCATCGAAGAAATCATCGTCACCGCTACCAAACGCAGTGCCTCACTGCAGGATGTGCCTGTGAGCGTTCAGGCGCTCACGGAAGACACCTTGGACGATTTCGGGGTCGCAAGTTTCGAGGACTACCTGATCCAGTTGCCGGGGGTCACCGCCGGCGGCAGTGGTCCCGGCCAGAACACCATCTACATTCGCGGGCTTGCCTCCACGACCCCGAACCTGACGACCGCCGGCGTGGCTGGGCTCGCGCCGAATGTCGCGTTCTATCTGGACGAACAGCCGCTGGCGCAGCCCGGCCGCAACCTAGATGTCTACGCGGCGGACCTGGCCCGGATCGAAGTCCTGTCCGGTCCCCAGGGCACGCTCTTCGGCGCCAGCTCCCAGGCGGGTAACGTCCGCCTGATCACCAATCCCCCGGACACTTCGGAGACCTACGGCAGCGTCGATGTCGGCACGGCCTTCACCAGCGGTGGCGATCCGGGGCAGAAGCTCGAAGCCATGGTCAACCTCGCGCTCAGCGATCGCTTTGCCGTGCGCGCGGTGGGCTACACGGACCGGCGCGGCGGCTTCATTGACCAGGTCGCGGGGAGCCGCGACGTCTCCGAGAGCGCGCGTTTTCGCCCGGCGGGCACGCTGCGCGCCAACGGCGAGCCGGTGTCCGCGAATCGCGCGGGATTCCAGGCTGGCGCAGACCTGTCCGGTGTGAACTTCCTGCCGGTAAACGCTCAGGTGAAGGACAACGTCAACGATGTCAGTTACCGCGGCGGACGGCTCAGCGCGCTGCTGGACGTGACTGAAGACTGGACCGTCAAGGCCTCGGTCATGAAGCAGCAGCTCGACACCGACGGCGTGTTTTTTGCGGATCCAGAACTCGACGACTTCGAGATCCAGCGCTTCTCCGAAGACACGCTGGAAGACGAATTCGTCAACGCCAACTGGACCATCGAAGGCCGGGTCGCGGCGCTGGAGGTGCTTTACACCGGTGCGTTCACCGATCGCGAAAGCAACCAGCGCGTGGACTACACGGACTACCTGTTCGTCGGTCAGTACCTGCCCTACTACATCTGCGATGGCTCGGTCAGCTATCCGGGCGCCGCGGCGCCGAGCGGAACCTGCCAGGCGCCGGAGCTGTTCGTTCGCTCCCGTACGGACACGGAAGTCTGGTCGCATGAGTTCCGCGTCACGACGCCTCAGGAACATGCGGTCCGATTTACCGGTGGGGTCTTCTACAGTGACCTGGAACTGCTGGAGCGCAATGACTTCACCTACCCCGGCGCGGTGCTGGCAGCGCCCTTTGGCGCGTTCGCACCGAATTTTCCGTTTACGACGGGCTTCCGTTCCGACGAGGGCCCCTTTCCCGAAGACGTGATTTTTCGCAACGACGTCCGCCGAACCGATGAGCAACTCGGGGCATTCGGCGAACTGAGCTGGGACATCAACGAGTACTGGTCGGTTACCGGCGGCGCCCGCTGGTATGACATTGAGGTCGATTTCGAGGGCAGCGCCAACAGTTCCTTCTGCAACTCGGGTGCGGCCGCCGATATCAACGCTTTCGGCACGGACATCAGCGACCTGTACAACGGCGACGGGCAGTTCACTTTCCGGGGGAGCTGCGATACCGCCGCCCAGATTACCTACACGCAAGCGGACATTGGCGATCCAGCGACACCAGCCGCGGTGGTCGGCGCGCTCCAGGCGCCGGATTCAGCGACCACGGAAGGCGTGATCGGCCGCCTCAGCGTGAGCTACCGACCCAGCGACAGCACCATGCTGTACGCCACCTGGTCCCAAGGCTTCCGCCCGGGTCTGCTTAATCGCCCGGGCGGCGCCGCGGGTCCGAACGGCTTCACCGTTCCCTTCGATCTGGATACGGACGACGTGGTCAACTGGGAAGCAGGCTGGAAGCTGGACCTGCTCGACCGCACGCTGCGCTTCAACGGCAGCATCTTCTACGTCGAGATCGAAGATCTGCAGACCACGATCTTCGACCCGAGTATCACGAACCTCTTTTTCTCGGACAACGCAGCTGATGCGAAGATCCTGGGCATCGAGGGCGATGTGACCTGGAACCTGTCCGATCAGCTGACCGTCAGCGGTGCCTTCTCGATCCTGGACACGGAGATCACCCGGGTGCTCACGCCGACCAACGACGTGCGCGAAGGCGATGAGCTGGCCTTTGCCCCGAGTTTCCAAGGCAATCTGCGCGCGCGCTACCAGTGGTTCCTGAACGAGGGTCGCACGGTGCATCTGATGCCGCACCTGAGCTTCTCCTCATCGGCGCAGAGCGACGTGATCACCATCAACAACTCCGAAATGGACAGTTGGGTGCTCGCGGGGCTGACCTTCGGTCTCAGCACTGATCGCTGGAGCGCTGAGTTTTTCGTGGACAACCTCCTCGATGAAGAGGCCGAACTCGCCCGCAATTTCGTGTTTGACCGCGAGCGTGTCACCTATGCGCGACCGCGAACCTTCGGGCTGCGCGCCTCCTTCGAGTTCTAGCCCGGGCGTTACTGCGGTGCCCAGCGAGGATCTCGCGCGCGCCCGGAAGCTGCTCGAGGCCGGGCAGCCCCGGCAGGTGATCGCCCTGCTCGCCGCGCCGGTCGCGGCCGACCCGATCCCCACCGACGCCGCCTATGTCCTGGCCGTTGCGCAGCGCTATGCGGGCGCGATCGACGCAGCACAGCTGACCCTGCGCAGGCTACTCACCGCCGCGCCAGAGCACCCCCGGGCACTGCAGGAGCTGGGCCACCTGCACCGCGAAGCCGGCGCAGTAGGACCGGCGCTCGAAGCCTACGAGCGGGCGCTTTTGATCAATCCCGCGCTGCGCAGCTGCTACGAAGGGCAGCTGGCCCTGCTCGATCCGGCCCGCGACCGGCAACGTTGCCAGGCTTTGAAGCGGCGGTTGGCTTGGCTCGATACGCTTCCGAAACCGCTGCATGCCGTCATCGAGTGGCGTTCTCAGGGCCGGCTGGCGAAAGCGGAAGCCCTGTGCCGATCTTTTCTACAGCGGCAGCAGAGGCACGTTGAGGCCATGCGCCTGCTGGCGGACCTGGCTGTGCGGCTGGGCGCCCTCGATGAGGCTGCCTTCCTGCTCGACAGCGCGCTGACCTTCGATCCTGATCATCGGGGCTGCGCTTTGGATTACGTGCAGGTCCTGCGCCGCCAGCAGCGTTTCGACGCCGCGTTGCAGCGGGCGGAACGGCTGTGTGAGCGCTACCCGGAGGAGCCGCAGCTTATCGCCCTGGCCGCGATCGAACGGCTCCAGACCGGGCGCTATGCGGAGGCGTTGGCAGGCTTCGCACAGGTGCTGACGCTGGTGCCGGAAGATCCGGCGACCCTCACCAACATGGGACATGTTCTGAAAACGACCGGCGAGACCGCGGCGGCCATTGCACATTACCAGAGAGCAATCGCAGCTCAGCCGGGCCATGGCGAGGCCTGGTACGCGCTATCCAACCTCAAAACCTACCGGTTCGAGGCTGCCGAGCGCAGCGCCATGGATGCGGCGCTCGCCGCTGCCGCACCTGGCTCAACCCAGCGCGTCCATCTGCACTTTGCGCTGGGCAAAGCACTGGAAGACGCCGAGCAATTCGACGACGCATTCCATCACTATTGCTCCGGGAACGCCTTGAAAAAGGCAGCCAGCCGCTACGATGCACAGCAAATGAGCGAGGAGCTCGCCCAGACGCGACGCCTGTGCACTTCGGCGGTCTTTGCCGGTGGCAAGGCAGGCTGCTCCGCGCGAGATCCGATCTTCATCGTCGGCCTACCTCGCGCAGGCTCGACGCTCCTCGAGCAGATCCTCGCCTCTCACAGCGAGGTGGATGGCACCCTGGAGCTCCCCAACCTGTTGACGATCGCGGCGCAGCTACGCCGCGGGAAACACGGTTACCCGGAAGCGCTGAGCGCACTTGATGCCCAGGCCCTCACGGCGCTGGGTGAGCGCTATCTGGCCGAAACACGGATTCACCGTCAGGGCGCGTCGCGGTTCATCGACAAAATGCCAAACAACTTTCGCCACATCGGATTGATCCGGAAGATCCTGCCCAATGCGCGAGTCATCGATGCACGCCGTGATCCAATCGCCTGCTGCGTGAGCGGGTTTCGCCAGCTGTTCGCTGAGGGACAGGAGTTCACTTATGACCTCACGGACCTCGGCCGCTACTACCGGGACTATCTGGCGCTTATGGCGCACTGGCAGGACACCTTGCCGGGATTCGTTCTGCAGGTCGATCATGAGCAGGTGATCGATGACCTGGAGGGCCAGGTGCGCCGCCTGCTGGCCTTCTGCGACCTGCCCTTCGAAGTGGCATGCCTGCGCTACTACGAAACCCGGCGCAGCGTCAGAACCCCCTCCTCAGAGCAGGTACGGCAGCCCATCTATCGCGACGGGATCGAATACTGGCGTCGCTTTGAGGCTCATCTGGGGCCGCTGCGTCAAGCGCTCAACGCCGAGCGGCCCGAACCCTGAGCCCGTGGCCGCATCAGCGAACAGCACGCACTGTCAGCTAGAGAAGGCCTGCAGACCGGTCTGTGCCCGCCCGAGAATCAACGCATGGATATCGTGCGTTCCTTCGTAGGTGTTCACCGTTTCCAGATTCATGCAGTGGCGGATCACTGGGTACTCGTCGGAGATCCCGTTTCCACCGTGCATGTCCCGGGCCAGGCGCGCGACATCGAGCGCTTTGCCACAGTTGTTGCGCTTGAGCAGTGAGATCGCCTCCACGCTCAGCTTGCCGGCGTCCAGCAACCGGCCCATGCGTAGCGCGCCATGCAGGCCCAGCGTGATCTCGGTCTGCATGTCGGCGAGTTTCTTCTGCACGAGCTGCGTGGCCGCGAGCGGCCGTCCGAACTGGATGCGCTCGAGCGTATAGGAGCGCGCGGCTTCCCAGCACACTTCTGCCGCGCCCATGGCGCCCCAGGCAATCCCGTAGCGGGCACGGTTCAGACAGCCGAAGGGGCCCGCCAGGCCGCTGACGTTCGGCAACAGATTCTCTTCCGGCACGAACACGTCCTCGAGCACGATCTGCCCGGTGATGGAGGCCCGCAGGCTCATCTTGCCCTCGATCTTCGGGGTGCTGAAACCATCGAAATCGCGCTCGACGATGAATCCGCGAATGCGGCCATCAAGCTTGCCCCAGACCACCGCGAGATCGGCGATCGGCGAGTTGGTGATCCACATCTTCGCCCCGTTCAGACGATAGCCACCATCGACCGGCTCAGCGCGGGTGATCATACTGCCGGGATCACTACCGTGATCAGGCTCGGTCAAGCCGAAGCAGCCGACCCATTCCCCCGTCGCCAGCTTTGGCAGGTAGCGCTCACGCTGTGCCTCACTCCCGAAGGCGTGGATGGGGTGCATGACAAGCGAGGACTGCACGCTCATGGCACTGCGATAGCCGGAGTCGACCCGTTCAACCTCGCGGGCCATGAGCCCATAGGAGACGTAGTTGACGTTGCTGCAGCCATACTTCTCTGGCAGCGTCGCACCGAGCATTCCGAGCTCGCCGAACTCGTTCATGATCTCCCGGTGGAAGTGCTCGTCGCGAAAGGCCATGCGTACTCGAGGCAGGAGTTTTTCCTGTGCATAGGCGCGCGCGCTATCCGCGATCATTCGCTCTTCTTCGCTCAGCTCGTCGTCGAGCAGGAGCGGATCCTGCCACTGGAAGGTCGCATCAATTTCAGGCATGGGTTACCGGTTCAAATGTCGGGGTGGCAAGGGTAATCGCCGCTGTAGGAGAGGTAAACCGGCGCGGCCTTTAGGCCGGCGCAAGTGGCAGAAACACCGTGAACGCGGTCCCCTGCCCGCTCTCCGTGCGGACGTCGATACTGGCGCTGATTTCGGTCACCAGCCGGTGCACGATACTCAGACCCAGGCCCGCATGGTTGCCGCCTTTAGTGCTCTGCTTCGGCTCGTAGAGCTTGGACAGCACCTCGCGGGTCAACCCGGGGCCGGCGTCACGCACCATGATCTCAACCCCTTCTACCCCTTGCCGGTAGACGCCGCCACGGGTTTCCAGGGTAACGGGATCGCCATGCGCCGTTGCTTCGATCGCGTTCTTGGTGAGGTTGTTGAGGATCTGCGTCACGCGCTGTTCGTCGCTGCGAACCGCCAGCGCGCCGTGGTAGAGGTTGGCACTCAGCTCTGCTTCTTGGGCCTGCGCATAGCCCTGGTGGACCTCTGTGATCTGACGGACCAGCGTGTTGATATCGAAGTTGCTGTGCTGGAGCTGAGCGCTGGCGGGTTCCAAGTCGAAGGCGCGGGGGACATCGCGGGCACTCTGGATGATCTCCGTGGCGCGACGAATTTCCCGGCTGATCAGCCGCAGCTGCTCCAGCGCCTGGGGCTCATGCTGCAGCCGCAGCTCGAGAATATGCAGGTAGTTATTGACGATGCTCAGGGGGTTGTTGGCCTCGTGAACCAGTTCCCGCAATCGCTTCTCTTCCTGATCGCGCCAGTTGCGCAGCATACCCAGGCCATCCACCACGCTGCCCCGGGCCGCGGACAGCCAGCGCGATAGCGCCTGTGCGTAGACCTGCATGGCGAACGTCTGGTCGACGTCTTCGTCTTCCGCAAAGAGCAGGACGCCCTGCTTCTCACCGGCGGTTACGAGCGGCAGCGCCTGCGCCTGCTCGGCATCGAGGGCCCGCAAAACCTGGCGGTCGGCGACCGCAGCATCCGCGGAGTCCATGATGGTCAACAGCTCGCCCTGCCGCAGGCAGCGAGCGATACCGCTGCTCGCCGATGCCACCGGAATCGTATAGCGCTGGCCGTTCAGGCTGACGAGCTGCTCACCGGAGTCATCCAGCAGAAACAATCGTGGCGGCAGCCGGAAGAGCGTCTTCGCCGCCAGAGCATGGGCTTCATAGAGATTCGCCGGTTCGCCACTCTGCAGGAACAGTCCCGCCATGAGGTTGACCTGTTGCAGCGTCCAGAGGTCTTCGCCCCAGTCTGCCTGCAGCGTCTCGGTCAGGCCCACCGCCTCGATATGCGCAGCGACGCTCGCCTGCGCTTCTCCGAGCAGATCGGGAAAGCGCTCCGGATCGAGGCCCAGCAACTGCTCGGCCAGAGCGGCCACGGAGGTGATGGCCTGATCATCGATCGCATCGATCAGCGCCAGGATTTTCTGCTCGGTGCTCGCATCTTCCAACAGCTCCGCACGGGTCCCGCGGAACTCGATCAGTGTGCACAGGGCGGGATCACGAGGCAGCATGACGCCAGACATGGCCAGATGAATCCGCCAGCGAACCGCTTCCGGATCCGGCAGCGACAGGCTCCGGGCAATCGCCTCGGCAAGACAGGCGTTTTTCAGGACGAGCTGCCACTGCTCAAAGCTCAGGCGCACGGAGCCGCCGGGGGGCAGCACAGCCCACGCCTGGGCCTGCGCCAGGTCGATAAAGGTCCAGTTCTCGAGGCTGTCGAGGCCCTGGCGGAGAGCGCTCGGAGAAACGGTGAGGTTCAGCAGGCGCAGCCAACGTGCCAGCAGGTCGGCGTCGAGCCCGACGAGGCGCACGAACCGCGCCAGCTCGACCTCATCGGCGTTCACGAGCGTCAAATAGCGATGTAACACCGCCTCTGGCGTCACCTGCATTGCTCCCTGTTCATTGGGCCAATGGATTCGGGCCGATGGATTCCGGCCGCTGGACACCGTTTCAGTCAGCGATCGTGCCTCAGCGGAAATCCGGGCCCGATACCGCGTATCCGTCTGCAGGTATCGTGTTCCGGTCACAGAAGTTTTGACTCCGAAAGGGTCGATCGGGGTCAGTAAACTGCTTCGATTCTCAGTGTAATGGGGGCCCCGCTCACACGACACGGGACGGTTGTATTTTTCTGTAATTTTGCTTTCGCAGCCAGTGCTTTCACTGTCGCAGGCGCGCAGGCAGCGACACCGAAATTCCGGTGTCGTTGATTTTCCCGCAGTCTTTCGTGACCATGCCGGCCCCCGTCGGAAACTGCCCTCATGAAATTTGTCTGCTTTAACGTCAACGGGATCCGGGCCCGTCTGCATCAGCTTGAAGCGCTGGTCGCAAGTCACGACCCGGACGTCGTTGCCGTTCAGGAATCGAAAGTCGTCGATGAGGATTTCCCTCACGCTGCGATTGCCGAGATCGGGTTTCCGCATTGCTACGTCTATGGTCAAAAAGGCCACTACGGCGTGGCATTGCTGTCGAAGAAACCGCTGAAGGACGTCCAGCTCGGCTTCCCCTGGCGTGCACCGGATCAACAGCGGCGTTTCATCGCCGCAACGGCGACGGTCAACCGGAAAGCGGTACGGCTGCTCAACGGCTACTTTCCCCAGGGCGACAGCCGCGACCATCCGGTCAAGTTCCCAGGCAAGGCAGAGTTCTATGCGGATCTGCTGCGCTACTTGAACGAGTCCTGCAAAGCGAACGGTCGCCTGTTGGTCGCTGGAGACATGAACGTCGCGCCCGAAGACCTGGATATCGGCATCGGTGAGGACAATGCCAAGCGCTGGCTGCGGACCGGCAAGGCGAGTTTTCTGCCGGAAGAACGACAATGGCTCAAGGCTGTGACCGACTGGGGCCTGACGGACAGCTATGCGCTTCAGCACCCGGAAGACCGGCTCCTCTCCTGGTTCGACTACCGCAGCCGTGGCTTTGAGCGAGATCCCAAGCGTGGCCTGCGGATCGACCTGATTCTGGTGACCGACGCCCTGGCGAAG
>JBCDHO010000050.1:0-10857 GCA_038749855.1 Pseudomonadota bacterium | reverse complement strand
TGATGGCGCGGAAAATTCGCGCCATGGGCATCAAGATGGTGTTGTCCGGTGAAGGTGCAGATGAGGTTTTCGGGGGCTACCTCTACTTCCATAAGGCACCGGACGCGCGCGCCTTCCACGAAGAAACCGTGCGCAAGGTTTCGCGGCTGCACCAGTTTGACTGTCTGCGGGCGAACAAGGCCATGTCCGCCTGGGGTGTCGAGGCGCGAGTGCCGTTCCTCGATCGCGATTTTTTGGACCATGCCATGAGCCTCAATCCGGCCGACAAGATGGTGCCGGAGGGCGGTATGGAGAAGCAGGTTTTGCGAGAAGCCCTCGGCGAACTGCTGCCTGAGGCCGTGGCCTGGCGGCAGAAAGAGCAGTTCTCCGATGGCGTAGGCTACGGCTGGATTGACGCCCTGCGTGACCACGCAGAAGCGCAGGTCGGGGACCGGTCGCTTGCTCAAGCGGCCCGGCGTTTTCCGCATAACACGCCGGACACGAAAGAGGCCTACTACTACCGGACCGTGTTCGAGCAGCATTTCCCGCTGCCCTCGGCCGCCCTGTGTGTACCGGGCGGCAAATCCGTCGCCTGCTCGTCGCCCGAGGCCATGGCCTGGGATCCCGCTTTCGCCGAGCTCGCCGATCCCAGTGGCCGCGCCATGCGGTCCGTGCACAAGGACGCTTACTGATGCTGGTTCAGAAATTCGGGGGTTCGTCCCTGGCAACCGTGGAAGGCTTTCGTGCCAGCGGGGCCCTGATTCGCCGTTTTGCCAAAGCGGAACAGGTCGTGGTGGTGCTGTCCGCCGTCTACGGCGTCACCAATCTGCTGATCGAAGCCATCAATGCGGCCGTGGCCGGTGACGACTACGCCGGTGCCGTAGCGGACATCATCCGCGCTGAGCAGGACATCATTGACGGCCTGGCCGCCGATGGGCTCGACACCACCGCCCTGCAGGGCGTGCTCGATGCCCGGCGCGAGCGCCTGCTGAAGCGGCTGCAAGGCATTGCGCTGCTGGAGAACTGCCCGGAGGAAAGCCGGGCGGAGATTCTCGCCTCCGGAGAAAACCTCAGCAGTCAGCTCATGGCCGGGCTCCTGGGCCTCGAGGGCGTTGATGCCCGGTGGGCGGATAGCGATCTGCTGCCACCGGCCGATGACAGCTGGCTCGACTCGGTGGTGGACATCGACCGCGCACGGCCGCTGTTGGCTGCGGCCATGGCGGAAGGACCGCAGGTACTGGTACTGCCGGGTTTTCACGGTCGCAACGAGCAGGGCGCCTACCAGCTGCTGGGCCGCAATGGCTCGGATTATTCCGCGGCCGCGGCCGCGGCCGCGCTGGGCGCGCGGGCCTGCCAGATCTGGAAAGACGTGGACGGTTTCTACACGGCCGATCCGCGCCTGGTGAGCAATGCCCGCGTGCTCGAGGAGGTGAGCTACGCCGAGGCCATGGAATTGAGCTTCTATGGCGCGGGTGTCATCAGCTCCAAGGCGCTGGCGCCACTGGCAACGGCGGAAATTCCCTGCGAAATTCGCAACACCTACGAGCCTGATTTGCCGGGCACGGTGGTCCATGCGGGCGCCTCCCAGGATGAGGCGGTCCGCGGCATTTCCCTCCTCGACCACGTTGCGGCGATCACCGTCGAAGGAACCGGCCTGCGGGGCCGGGTCGGGATCGCAAACCGCCTGATGGGCGCCCTGGCCCAGCGCGCCATCTCCGTGCTGCTGATCGTGCAGTCTTCTTCGGAGTACAGCATTACCCTGTGCGTGCGCACGGAGCAGGCAGCGACTGCGCGTCGGGCGCTGGAAGAAGAGTTCCACTTCGAACGGCTGCACGGCCTGGTGGCCGACATCAGCGTGCTGGAAGAGCGCGCCGTGGTCACGCTGGTGGGTGATGGAATGAAGCAGAACCGGGGGATTGCAGCCCGCTTTCTAACCGCAAACTCGGCGGCCGGCGTCAATGTGGAAGTGATCGCCCAGGGTTCCACGGAATGTGGCATTTCACTGGTCGTGGACCGGCACGATGCCGTGGCTGCCACCCGTGCAAGCCACACGGCCTTCTTCGGCCATACAAGCCACATCGATGTGATCCTGCTCGGTTGCGGCAACGTGGGCAGTCACCTGCTGGACCAGTTCCAGCGCGCTGCCGACCAGCTTGCCGCCAATCAGCAGGATCTCAAGGTACGCGCCATCGCCAACAGCCGCAGCATGCTGGTGGCGTCTGACGCCATCGATCTGGAGGACTGGGCCGGACAGCTGGAGGCCAGGGGTGAGCCGTACAGCTTGAAGGACGTCATCGCCATCAAGGATCGGCTTGGGCTGCTCAATCCCACCGTGGTGGACTGCACCACAAACGAAGACCTCGCCCGGTCCTACGTCGAGCTGCTGGCAAATGGGTTCAACGTGGTCTGCGCCAATAAGAAGGCCAATACGCTGGATCACGCCTACTACCTCGAACTCCGCGAGACGGCCGCCCGCAACTTCCGCAAGTTTCTTTACGAAACCAACGTGGGTGCCGGTCTGCCGTTCATCGACACGATGGTCGGCCTGATGAGTTCGGGTGATCGCTTGCGCGTGTTCGAGGGCATCCTGTCTGGGTCCCTGTCCATGATCTTCGGCATGCTCGAGGACGGGATGCCGTTTTCCGAGGCCGTGGCCAAGGCCATGGCGCTGGGGTTTACGGAGCCAGATCCGCGCGAAGACCTGAGCGGCATGGACGTGGCCCGCAAGCTGCTGATCGTGGCCCGCGAGGTGGGCATGCAGCTCGAGCTGGACGATATCGAGGTCATGCCGGTCATGCCCGAGGGCTTCGCTGCTGATGCGGAAGTGGCCGAGCTGCCTGAGCGTCTGAAGGCGCTGGATGAAGACTTCGCACGCCAGGTGGCGGCGGCCCAGGCGGAAGGTGCTGTCCTGCGCTACGTGGGCCACATCGGTGAGGGTCAGTGCCGGGTCTCCGTCCAGGCCGTGCCGGCAGATCAGCCGCTGGGCGCGATCCGGGATGGCGAGAACGCCCTGGTCATTCACACCGACTACTATCAGCCCATCCCCATGGTGCTCCGTGGCTACGGGGCCGGCGGTGCGGTCACTGCTGCCGGGGGTGTTCGCCGACGTGTTGAGGACGGCCTGGCGGCCGTTGGATCATTGAATATGAATCGCTGGGTGGTCGAGCGCACAGCGCCGGGTCGTCGTGCTGTGGCTCCGGGTAGCGCTGCTTGGGGGTGTCACTCATGAAGATGTTTGCGCCGGCCTCCATCGGCAACCTGTCCGTGGGCTTTGACGCCCTGGGCCTGGCCCTCGAGGCGATCGAAGGCGACGTGTTTGGCGACGTGGTTGCTTTGCGCGCAGGTCCCCAGGACGACTGGGTGCTGCGATGTACTGGCCCCTTTGCCCACGAGCTGCCGGAGAATCCGGAAGAGAACATCGTGATGGCTTCCTGTCGGCGCTTTGAGCGCAAAACCCGCGCCGCGGGCAAGGAAATCGAAACCCTGAAGGTTACGCTGGACAAGCGGCTTCCGGTCGGCAGTGGCCTCGGCTCCAGTGCCTGTTCCATCGTTGCCACCCTGGCAGCACTCAATCGCTTTTTCGGTCGGCCCCTGAGCCACCGTGAGCTGCTCGAGCTCATGGCGCAGATGGAAGGCGAAATCAGCGGGGACGTGCACCTGGACAATATCGCGCCAAGTCTGCTCGGCGGCCTGCGCCTGTGCCTCCCGGACGGCGCCAGCCAGTATGGTCTTCCCTGGCCCGGGCGCTGGCAGGTGCTCGTGGCCTGGCCAGGTATCCACATTGCGACCAAGGCGGCGCGGGAATTGCTGCCGGATCGTCTGCAGCGATCAACGGCGGTTGCCCATGGCGCCCAGTTCGCGCATTTCGTTCACGAACTCTACGCTGGCGAGCCACGCGACGCCGCACGCTGCCTCAAGGACCTGATTGCTGAGCCCTGGCGCAAAGACCTGATACCCGGCTTCGACGAGGCACGGGCTGCCCTGATGCACATGGGTGCCCTTGCCTTCGGCATCTCGGGCTCCGGGCCAACCGTGTTCGCCATCGTCGACGACAGCCGCGTCGCGGCCAAGGGCGCCGAGTGGCTGCAGCAGAATTTCCTGCAGAACGAGCAGGGCTTTGTGCGCCGCTGCCGGGCCGACCTCGCCGGCGCCCGACGTCTGAACGGAGGCTGAGATCGTGCGTTTCGTCAATCTGGCGCACCCTGATGACGTCGTGGACTTTGAAACGGCCGTTCGTCGTGGCCTGGGCCGGGGGCAGGGTCTGTATTTTCCGGAGCGAATCGAGGCGCGCGATGACATCACTGCGCTGCTCGCCCTGCCCTTTCCGGATCGCAGCGCCCGTATCCTTGCCCAGCTCACCGGCCTGGCGCCCGAACGGGTTGAGTCGCTGGTCGAAAAGGCTTTCGATTTTCCCATCGAGCAGGTCGAGGTCGACGACGGTGTCCACGCGCTCGAGCTCTTCCACGGGCCCTCGCTGGCCTTCAAGGATTTTGGCGCGCGCTTTCTCGCCGGCTGCCTGGGCGCCTTTTCTGACGGGTCACCGACGACCATCCTGACCGCCACCTCCGGGGATACGGGGGCGGCTGTCGCACACGCTTTCCACGGGATCGAGGGTGTGCGCGCGGTCATCCTGTATCCACGTGGGCGGATTTCTCCGCTCCAGGAAAAACTGTTCTGTACGCTGGGTGACAACATCCACACGATCTCGGTGGATGCAGATTTCGATACCTGTCAGGCGCTGGTCAAGGACGCTTTCGACCACGAGGACCTGCGCCAGACGCTTGGCCTGAACTCAGCCAATTCGATCAACGTGGCGCGTTTGCTGGCGCAGGTCTGCTACTACTTTGAGTCGGCCGCCCGCCTTGCGGGTGCGACGCCGAGCTTCTGTGTGCCCAGCGGCAACTTCGGCAACATCACCGCCTGCCTCATTGCGCGTACGCTGGGGTTGTCCATGGGGCGGGTGCTGGCGGCCACCAACCGCAATGATACGGTGCCCCGTTACCTCGCCGACGGCGCCTGGGCGCCCCGACCCACCGTGGCGACGCTCAGCAACGCCATGGACATTTCGCGTCCGAACAATTTTCCCCGCGTCGAGGCGCTGGCACAGCGTGCTGCCGTGCCCATTGACCGGTTCCTTTCCTCCGTCGCCATCAGCGATGACGACACGAAGGACGCGGTCCGGGCGCTCGATGCGAAGGGCTACCTGGCGGATCCGCACTCCGCGCTTGCCTGGCAGGCCTTGGACCGTGAGCGTCTCGAAAACGAAACCGGCGTGTTTCTGTGCACCGCCCACCCGGCAAAGTTTGCGGAAGTCATCGAAGACACCCTGGGACGACCCGTGCCGCTGCCGCCGGCCCTCGAAGCCGTGCGGGACAAGTCTGTGCTGTCGGCAAATATCGGGGGTGAGTTCGCCGCCCTCAGGCGCGAGTTATTGCGGGCCTGAGCCGCTCCGGCGGCGAGTGGCTGTGATCACCAGGCTGCTTAAACCTCGTGATGAGCAATTTTTTTCGGAACGTCACCAACTTTTTCACGGCTCGCGGGTTTCTAGAAAGGCACAGACCAACGAGGCTGTGATTCATCTCCGTTACCCGGCCGCCTGGCCGGGTTTTTTTTGGGGGGCGGAGCGATTCAACCCAGTACAGGCTGGATGTAATCGTTCGCTTACTCGAAAAACTGCCGGATAATGAAAAAACCCACCATGGTGAAGGCAATGGCGAGCTTGGCCGCCGCGCCAACGACGGTACCGATCCAGGCGCCCAGACCGGCCTTGCCTGCGTCGGAGACGCTACGCCCACCGCTCAGTTCGGCCACCACGGCGCCGACAAAGGGCCCGAGAATGATGCCGGGCAGCCCGAAAAACATGCCCACGATCGCGCCGATCATGGCGCCCCAGAACGCGCGCGGACTGGCGCCGAGGCGCTGGGCGCCCATGGCGGCAGCGAGAAAGTCGATCAGCCAGGCGATGGCGGTCATGGCGCCGAGCACGGCAATGGTGCCGGCACCGGCGGGGCTGAAGTCGGTGACCCAGGCTGCCAGCAGCAGGCCAGCGAACACCATGGGGACGCCGGGCATGGCCGGCAGAATGGTGCCGGCCAGCCCGCCGATCACGAGTAGGATCGCCAGTATCCACCAAATGATTGTGAGATCCATGAGTGCTTTCTTAGGCCTGGGAAGGGCCATTATCTCACTGCCGGGCCCCGCGGCGGTATGCGCCGTTCGTTGGGTAGGGATACGTGGGCTGGGCCAGGGCATCCCCCGTGGGTTGCCCCCGCGCCATGCAATGCGCGTGTCGGGGCTGGGCAGAAAATAAAAAATGACCCCGGTGCTCAAACAGTGAAAAGGAGGAGGAAACCACTGAGGAGTTGCACCGGGGCCATAGACGTCGCCACCCTGAGGTGACCTGCGCCGTATTGCAGCGGCGCTGTCGTTGTCACGCCCGGGTTTTGGCACCCGGGTCGTTCCTCTCCGGATCGGATTTCGACCGGAAGGTCACGGGCGATGGTTGGCATCACCACCCGCTTGGTTGGGCATTCCCTGCCCTGTCGCACACACTCCCCAAGGAGTTCATGGCGGCCCCGAAGCGAATCCAGTGTCGGGGGGGAAGCTTCACTGAATGTCGTGTGCTCCGGGGCCATTGATCGAATTGTTCGGGTTCAGTTTCGGCTGAACGCGTTCCCCGCGTGGTCGCCTGCGAAAAGGATGCCCCGGTGTCCGCCCATGTTTTTGAGGGGGGGAGTCAAAAAGCACGGGGCTTTTGGACACCGGGACTTAAACAGAGGCAGAGGGCGTTTCTGCCTGTCCCCGCAAACGATTGGGATCAGACCATCCCAAATGCGTTGGCCGCCAGGGCCAGCAGGGATGCGATCACGATAAATCGGGCAATTTGCTTCATCTTCAATGCTCCTTTGTCGATCCATGTGGCTGTAGCCCTGCACCAGGCAACAGCGTTGACCCGGTTGCGCGCTCGACGATCTGCAGCTTGTGCTCTGCCAGGGCCAGCGCCTGTTGCATGCGCTCGAGACGCTCGGTGGGCGCGTCGGTTGATCGGCTCTCGATCAGGTCTCGCCAAAACTCGATTTCGGCAACCAGATTGTCTTCAAGTCCCAACATCTTCCCTGCGCTTCCGTGCGTTCCTTCATTCAACGATGCGCAGTTTAGGGTTCGACACAGCGGGTGGCTTGTCCCGAAAGGACAAGCCGTTGACCGTAACGGCCTGAACGCTGAAACCCGCATCACCATTGACCTGCAGGGGTGTGCTCCAACACAATGAAGGTTCCGTGCCTGTCCGTTCAGGACAGGCGGCCTGCATGACAGGGGGGATTTCAATGTCGGTTTTGGCGGTTTCTGTGGGTACGCTGTGGCGCCTGATCGAGTCCTACGACCGGGACCCGGCGCCCTACTTCCTGGATGAAGGGCTTACCTTGACCTGGCCGGTCAAGCCGGGCACCCGCCTGCCCTATGAGACCATCGATTCAATCCGTGCCAGGGCCGCCGCGGACGTGGGAGACCCCGCCTTTGGGCTGCGGCTCGCGGAGTGCGTGCATCCGTCCTACCTGGGTGCGCTTGGCTATGCCGTGCTGGCCAGCAACACGCTGCGAACGGCCTTTGACCGCATCCACCGCTACGTGCGGGTCCTCAACGAACAGGGTCATTTTGAGCTTGATGACCTGTCAGACGGTTTGCGGGCCACCCTCTCGGTCGGCCAGGGTTCACTCAACCGTACGGTTCGGGACGATGGTCAGCTGGCGGTGCTTGTTACGCTGTGTCGGATGAACGGAGGCGTGGAACTCAAGCCCGTGGCGGTGACCTTTCAGCATGAAGCGCCCGAAGATCCGACACCCTACGAGGCACTGTTTCGCTGTCCGGTCACCTTCGGTGCCGAACACAATTCGCTCACGCTTTCCCCGACCGACGCGGACCGGGTGCTGCCATCGGCCAATCCAGTGCTGGCGCAAATGAATGAACGCATTGTCGTTCAGCGACTTGCTCAACTTGATCGCGACAATGTTCTCGGCCGGGTGCGGGCCGCGATCATGGAACAGCTGCCGTCTGGCGACGTCAGCGATGAATCAGTGGCGGCGGCGCTGCACATGACACCGAGGACGCTTCACCGCCGCCTTAAGGAGGATGGTGAGAGCTTTCGTACGCTTTTGAAAGCGGTGCGCCAGGAACTCGCCGAGCAGTACATGGCAGATAACTCCCTGACACTGACAGAGATTACTTTTCTGCTGGGCTTCTCCGAAATGAGTTCTTTCTCCAGGGCGTACAAGCACTGGCATGGAGTTTCACCGAGCGCGGCCCGACAGGCAGAGAATTCAGAGTCGCAGCAAGACTGACGGGCGCGGCCCGGGAGTCGGCCGGCAAGGCAGGGGAAATTCCATGCGAAAAAAACCCCACTTGGGTGGGTTTTGCGCACAAAATACCCACAAAGTTATCCACAGGTAGTTAGTTTCAATGACTTACAGGATGTTTTTTGTCTTTGGGGAAGGCAAATTGTCGAATAGCGGAAAAAAACTGCGGGTTTTTAGGTAATTTTGCCCCGTTCGTGCGCCGTGGATCGCCGCTAGTGCCTTCAAAACGCCGCTTTGATTAAATCTGTACCTGGCGAGCGGCCTGGCGGATCGCGGGCCAGGCGCGGAGCGCGCGCCCAAATCTTACCCAATAGTCCTGCCACCACTGGATCAGGGCTTCACCCTCGAGCGCTGCAGGCTCGCCCTTCGCCGGACTGGCCGCCGGGTCACGCACGAGCGCGCGGTTCAGTGTCTCAATACCCGCGCCGAGAAAAGCCTGCCAGGCTTCCGGCGCCTGGTCTCCGGATCGGTCAAGTGCACCCTGTAAGGTTCCATAATCGTCGGCCATGGCGCGCAGCCGTTGATCGTCATAGTCCTTGCGGATGTCAGCCACGGACTGATCTGCCTGCAGTTCGAAGATGCGGGCGAGTTCCGCAAGACGCTTAAGCGGATCACGGGCTTGCGCCGAGGTCCGGGCCCGTTCAACGAGGCCCAGCGCGTAGCGGTCGAAGGGCAAATTCGTGTCGTAGCGCTGCTGGTCTTCGTCCCAGCGTCGAGCGGGCATTGGTAAGTGGGCGACGGCCCAGGGCTGATCGACGATCACACCGTCTGGTCTCAGGAACTCGACCATGTCACCAAACAGGCGGTCTTCCCCGCGCAGGATCGGCGTGTAGGGCGGCATCAGTCCGCGGTTATCCACACCGGTAAGCTGTGACATGTTGGCGCGTGGAACAATGTGCGGTCGGTACTGGCCGAGCCAGCAGCTCCGTTCGACCAGGGCCTTGTCCAGAGCGGCCTCATCGTTGAGCAGTGCTTTCAGGGAATCGCCGCGCAGCGTTGCCAGCCAGTTGAGGTTACCGGTACCCGCATCGCCCAGGGAGCCGCATTCGGTCATGAGTACGGGTGAGTCGGCGCGCCAGCGCTCGATCACTTCGAGGTCTGCGCCTGCGAAGGCCGTTGCATCCAGCCGGGTGGCGCCGAGCGCACCCAACGCGTCACGGAGCTCGGACCCGAGCAGCGCCATATGTCGGGCGACCGGGTCCTGGCGGTCGGCCGCCGGCGTTTCGGCCCACTCCTCCTGGCCGGCGTAAAAACGGGCTTCCCGTTCATCCTCGGCAAACCCGATACCAGGCCGGGGTTCCGGTTCGTAGATATCGCAGACAATATCGTCGTCGAGCACGATGAGTCGCTGGCCGACAGAGAGCAGGAGCGCGAGTGTGCGCGCGAGGCCGCTGGTCCACTGGTCCGCCCAGTGTTCCCGGTCAATAAGAAAGCGAACCTGGTCCTCGAGGGCCCGGACCTGGCGAATGATGGCCTCCATGAAGCCTTTTTGCTCGCTGGCGCCGAGGTAAAGCACCGGCGCCTCGAAGCATTCAGCAAAACGTTCCGTGGTGGCCCGGTTAGCGTCGCAGACCTCGGCGGTCCGGCTGTCGTCGATGACGATAAAACGGCCCACGTTGCCGGGGTGAACCCGCTGGCCGACCGACTCGAGGCAGCGCTTGAGGGCATCCGGCCGCTCCCAGGTAATGACCGCTACGACCGGTTTATCGACGTTGACGCGTGGCTGGGCGGCAGGCTGCAAGGTCACCGCATAGGCGTCCGCGGAAATCATGAGGCCATCGTCGCGGACCGAGGCGAGGACGTTGCGCACATCGGCTTCCTGACCAGTGAGGGCCGGGTTATGCGAAACCAATCGCTCCGCGTGGTCGGTCAGGGTTTGGAAACGCCGACAGCCCAGCAGCGCTCCGTAGACGTCGGGTGTCAGGAGCGCGTGGCGACCGTTGCGAGGGTTGCGTACCAGCCTGCGTCCACCCGGCAACGGATAGGCATGGCACAGGTCAAAAGCGTAAAGGGCGTCGTCGTTCACGGGATGATCCTTGCAGGGCGCCGCACAGGGTAGCGCCTGAACCGTTCCCTTGAAAGCGTCTGGAACACCTGATTCAGAGCGGGCAATGAAAAGACGACGGGCGCCACAGGGTGGCGCCGTCATTATTGAGTGGGTCAGTCGGGCGAATCAGCCCTGCTGCGCTGGGCCTAGGAAGCGACCTCGGCCAGCATTTTGCGCGTTTGCTCAGGGCTTTTCCGCAGCGAGCAGGACAGTTCTTCGGTCAGCAGGTCCAGGGACTGGGCCAGATGGGCTTTGTCCTGGGCGCGCAGGCCGTCCTTTTCCTCGAGCTTGGTCAGACTTTTGTAGACCTTTGCATATTCAAAGGGATCGCCACGATCGATGGCGGCCTGGTGCGCGTTGGCGCGGGCTTTCCACTGTTTGCTGACCTTGCCGTCGTACTGCTTGATCTCTTTCAGGAGGCGCTTGGCGTCCTGGTTGGAAATCAGCGAGCGTACGGTGGTGGCTACGTCGTCTTTGAGG
>JBCDHO010000049.1:0-10896 GCA_038749855.1 Pseudomonadota bacterium | reverse complement strand
GCGTCAGGAAGCTCAGGTTCACGGCGATGCCGGCCTCGCGCAGGGCATCGTTGATAAAGCCAGCATGGCGGGCCTCGTCCCGGGCCATGAGCTGAAACAGGGTGGTGATGTCCTTGTTCGTGCCGCGGCGCTTCATCTCCTTGTACAGCACGCAACCGGAAAACTCGGCGGTGCAGGAGGACACGAGGAAGTCCGTGAACTCGGCGCGCAGCTGCGGGTCCATGCCGTCCCAGTCGATGTGGTCCCAGTCTTCGTTCTTTTTGAAATGCCCCTTATTCGGGTCTGACTGCATGCGGCTGATCAGCGCGTCCCAGTCTTTGCGCACGGGCGTCACGTCGATCGCATCGAGCGCGTCAAAGTCCGTTGTGTAAAAGCGCGGCGTCAGCAGCGTGTTGCTCATGGCGGCGGCCGTTGCCGTCTCGCTGTCAACGATGGCCTGCCGATAGTTGCCGGCATCCAGCGCTTGCTCAACGCTGCTGGCATCCGCCGAATGGTCGATGGGGGAGTGGGTCAGGTCGCTCACAGCTGCACCTCTTCAGAAAACGAAAACTCGCAGAGTTCCATGAATTCAAAGTCGCCTGTTACGCGCGTCCACAGTTGCTCGAGGCTCGAGGCGCGGGTGATGGTCGCCGTGCGCTGCTCTCGAACCACTTCACCGTAAGGCGCCATCACCGGCGTTCCGTGAACAAGCACCTCGTCGCCCGGGTTGATGACGGCACCGTTGAGAAATTTGACGTGCGCGTGGAGGCTGTCAAAGCAGTGGCTGACCTCTACTTCACAGGGTGCGGTTTCCGTTTGGCGGGTGAACAGGCCCATGGCGGTGTCTCCGGGATTGGTTCTCCATGTCGGTGCCGTTGGCCGGGCGTTCTGGCCTGGCAGTAAAAAAACCGACAAGTTGACAAATCTTATGTCAATCTAGCATGACATAAAATAGCGCTCCATGCTTGCTGCGGCATTGATCTAAGACAATTCGAAGGCAATAATACAAACAAGAATCATTCTCATTAATTAATCGTGCGCATATACGTGCTTTTGAACCATTGGCTGACAACGTGAACTCCTGGCTGACAACGCTGGCGCAGCCTCGCCGCTTTCTGCTGACGCAGCTCCAGCCCTGGCTGAACCGCGACGGGCGCTTTGCCGTGCTCGTTGGCGCTGGACTGCTGATGATCTTCGTCTTCGATCCTGCGCTGTTTGCCCTGATCGTCGCGACGGTCAGCGATGCCTATCTCGGTGTGAGCGTGTTTGTGGCCATGACCCTGGCAGGTTTCTACCTTCTCGATCGAATGTTCAAGCAACGCCTTGCCGGACGCTTGAGCGAGGCCGGGTTCTGGCAAGTGCCGCTTGCGGCTCTGTTGGGCGCCCTGCCCGGTTGCGGTGGGGCCATTATTGTCGTGACCCAGTTTGTTCATGGCCGCATGCGCTTCGGTTCCCTAGTGGCGGTGCTGATTGCAACCATGGGCGATGCGGCGTTCCTGCTGCTGGCGCGGGACCCCGCAACGGCCGGGCTGGTGTTCGGCCTTGCTGTGCTCGCGGCGATCGTGACGGGTTTCCTGGTCAATCAGTTGCACGAGCAGGACTTCATGAAGGTCGAACCCGTTGCACGCACGCTCCAGGAAGCACCGGAGCTGCGGGTGCCTCAGGGGCTTCAGACACTGTTTTGGGCGCTGCTGATCCCCGGCGCTGTGATCGGCCTGGCGGCCGCCTTTCGCCTGGAAGAGACCCTGCTGCGGGCACTCGGGGTGCCCCTGGCTGCGGTGGAAGCGCTCGGCCTCGCCGGTGGCTTCCTGTGCCTCATGGTGTGGTTCAGTCAGCCCCTCAATTCCTGGACCGCGCGCTTCGCAAGAACCTGCTCCGGCCGGCACTGTCCCCTTGACGCCGCCATCGCAGAGACCGCTTTTGTCTCGGTCTGGGTGATGACGGGGTTTTTGGCCTACGAACTGCTGATCCACTTCAGCGGCCTCGACCTGGCGGTCTATTTTGCCCAGCTGGGTGTGCTGGTGCCCCTGCTGGCCGTTGTCGTGGGTTTGATTCCCGGGTGCGGCCCGCAGATTGTCGTCACGACGCTTTATCTGAACGGCGTTGTGCCCCTGTCAGCGCAGCTGGGCAATGCGGTAAGCAACGATGGTGACGCGCTGTTTCCCGCCATCGCGCTGGCGCCCCGGGCTGCCCTGGTGGCCACCGTTTACAGCGCTCTGCCGGCGCTTGCCCTCGGCTATGGCGCCTGGGTGCTGGGCTACTGAGCCTCAGCGGGGAAGGCGACCAGCGGGCGTTCGCCCGTGGGCTGCAGGGTGACTGGAGTACCCGGTTCAAGACGCTGACCGGCGCGGGTCCGCAGCTTCAGCGATGCGCCGTTGCCAAGCGCGATCCGGTATAGCCAATGCGCGCCCTCAAATGACACAGCGGCCACGCGGCCGCTTGCCTCCCCCGTTCCAGGTTCGAGCGTGAGATCGTCCGGCCGTATAAGCACGCTGACCAGCGCGCCAGGTTTCGATGCGCTGTCGACCGCCACGGAACCGTTGAGGCAGCGCACTGGCAGGGCACCGAGTGCGGTTCTGGCGACACCGTCCCTTAGCCGGCCCTCGAGAAAGCTGGCCAGGCCCAGGAACCCGGCCACGAAGCGGTTGGCGGGCTCCTGGTAACAGCGTTCCGGTGTATCGAGCTGCTCGAGGGCCCCGTGGCGCAGAACACCGATTCGGTCGCCGACGGAAAGCGCTTCGGCCTGATCATGGGTCACCCAGATAGCGGGCACGCCCGCGGCCTTTAGCGCCTCACGAATGTCCCAGCGCAGGCCCTCCTTCAGGGCCGCATCGAGGCTCGACAGGGGCTCGTCGAGCAACATGAGCCGTGGCTCGTGGGCCAGGGCGCGTGCCAGCGCCACCCGTTGCTTCTGACCGCCGGACAGGCGTCCTGGTTTCGCCTTCCTGAGCGCTTCGATGCGCAGCAGTTCCAGCCAGTGGTCTGCGCTGCGACGATCCTTCAGGCGAAAACTGATGTTTTCCTCAACGGTGAGGTGGGGGAAGAGCGCGAAATCCTGGAACACCATGCCCAGGCGTCGCGCTTCCGGGCGCACACGCTGCCCGGGTGTCGCCGCCCAGTCACCGAGGGCGATGCGCCCGGCGCTGAGGGGAACGAGCCCGGCGACCGCATTGAGCAAGGTGGTTTTGCCGCAGCCCGTAGGGCCGACCAGCATAAGGATTTCGTCACGACCAAGCTCAAGATCGATCTCATTGACGACGCGGGTCGTGTCGAAATCGACACATACGCCGTCGAGGGAGAGGGTTTGGTCCTTAGGCTGCATTTCGCATTCTTTGCCTCAGCCTGTTTCCGAAACCGGGCGCTGCTCCACGAAGCCCAGTTCGGCCTTGCGCTCACCCAGCAGCATCATGCCAAGGCCGAGCGCCGAGAGCAGGATCAGCATGAGCCCAGGTATGGCAGCTCGGCCAAAGTAGCCGGCTTCATAGACACGCCAGAGGTAGGTCGCGAGCGTCTCAAAGCCGGTCGGCGCAAGCAACAGGGTCGCCGGCAGCTCACGCATGGATTCCAGAAACACGAGGGCCGCGCCAGCGATGATGCCGCGCATGGCCAGGGGCAGGGTGATGCGCCGGAACACTTCGGCAGGTTTTGCGCCGAGCAGGCGGGCAGCATTCATCACGCTGCTGTCCAGCCGGTCGGTGCTGGTGCGAATGGCGCCCACGGCAAGCGGCATGAACCGCAGCACGTAGGCCAGCACCAGAATCGTCAGGGTCTGGTAAAGCGGCGGCAGTTTCAGGCCCAGGTAAACCAGCGCCGTGCCCATGACGATGCCCGGAATCCCGTAGCCCAGATAGGTGATGCGCTCCAGCAAGCGGCCCAGGGCGCCTTGCGCCGCCGCAAGCGCCACCGGCAGTGCGACCAGTACCGCGGCGCCGGCGGCGAGCAGCGACGCCTGCATGGAATTCCAGGCCAGCGCCGGATCGAAGGCATCAGTCCCTTCGCGCAGCAGCCAGAGGGTGAACAGCGCCAGCGGCAGCACGAGCGCAAGCGCCACGACCGGAAGGCATGCGGTCAGACACAGGCCGGTTTGCCAGGGCTTAAGCCAGATCACCAGGGGGCGCCCTGGCCGGTCCTCGATGCTGCGAAAGCGTGACTCGAGCAACAGAACCAGCCCGACGAGCACCAGGAGCTGTAGGGAGAGCACTGCCGCTTCACCTAGCCCAAAGGCGTTGTACTCGACGTAGATCACCCGCGTCAGCGCGTCCACCCCCATGATGGCCGGTGTACCAAAATCAGACAGCGCATAGAGACCGGCCAGCAACGCCCCGGCGGCCATGCCGGGCAGGGCCCGGGGCAGGGCGACGCGCCAGAGGGCAGCGCCCAGGGACAGGCCCAGTACGCGCGCGGCGTTGACCAGGCTCGCATCCTGGGAAAGGAGGGAAGCGCGCGTGGTCAGCAGCACAAAGGGATAGGTGTACAGCGCCATGACCAGGGCGGCGGCGCCCATGCCGGTGGCCGACGGCGTTGCCAATCCGAGCACCTGCTCCACCTCGCCGCCGGGGCCGAAGGCCGCAAAGAAGGCAAAGGCGCCGAGATAGCTCGGCATGGCCAGTGGCGCAGCCAGCAAGACCAGCCACAGGGCGCGCAGGGGAAACCGCCCATAGGCCGTGAGCAGTGCCAGGGGAACGCCGATCAGGACTGCGCCGAGCATGGTGAGCCCCATGAGCAGCAGCGTATTGGCGAGCAGCGTAAGCTGGCGGGCGCGAAACAGCTGCTCGGCGCTGCCGGCAAGATCGATCAGTACGGCGATGGGTGCAAGTGCGGTAAGGGCAATGAGGGCTGCAAGTGCCTGGGTCCCCGTGGGACGCCTCATAGCACGCCGGCGTCGCGCATCAGGTCCAGCGTAGGTCGCAGGTCAGCGAGCTGGGTCAGGTCGATAGCCGGTGGCTCGATGGAGGCCAGGGCAGGAATGCCCTCCGGTGGCGCGACACCGGTGATCAAAGGCAGCTCGTAGGCCTCCCGGGCCAGGTACTGCTGCACCTCTCGAGTGAGCAGATAGCGAATGAAATTAACGGACAGGTGATCGCCGGTCAGGCTCAGAATGCCCGAGGCATTGACGAGGCACCCTGCGTCATTGCGGGTGAAGGCCAGCGCCACCTGGGCGTCCGGTTTGCCGGCCTTCAGCCGCAGCGTGTAATAGTGGTTGGCAAAGCCCACGCCCACTTCGCCCCGTTCCGCGGCCATGACCACGCCAAGCTCACCGGCGTAGGGCTTGGCCACCTGGCGCACGCGCTGCAGCCAGTTCGCCGTCGCATCATCACCCTCGAGAATGCGCAGGGCCGTTACGAAGGACTGGAAGGACGCATAGGCCGGCGCCCAGGCCAGCTGGAGGCCCGCATCCGGCAGATCCATGATCGACGTGGGAATGTCCGCGGGACTCAGCCTGCCCGTGTGATAGGGCAGCGTGCGGATGCGCCCGGTCACCGGGGCCCAGGTCGGGTAGCGGAAGGTTTCCTTGAGCTGGCCGGTAAGGTCCGTGGGAAGGGGGCTGGCAAGTCCCGCGTCGCTGATCAGGCCCAGCGCGCCACTGTCGACGGCCCAGAACAGGTCGCAGCGCCGCACGCCGGCCTGCGCTTCAGCGACGATGGCATTGGCCAGGGCCGCTGTGGGCCCGCGCCGTATGCCGAGTTCCAGACCTGGGTTGCGTTCCTCGATGGCGCTGAGCACGTTCTCATAGAGGCCGCCCTCACCGCGGCCAAGGTAAAGACTCAGCTTGCCTTCGAGCGGGGGCAGCGCCTCCACGGACACGGAGTCCACGGTGCTGGCCAGCAGGGCGCCGGGCACGCAGCTTGCGGCACCGGCGAAGGCAAGGTGTTTCAGCCAGGCTCTGCGATGCACGGGCGATGGGTCCCTGGACCGGGTGGGGCGTTAGAATCAGCGCCGCTTCAGAATACCTCAGCCCGGCTCGCCTCCGCTTCCTTCAGCAGGTCGCGCGCGGTGTTGATTTTGCCCTGCATGGTTTCCACCACCGCGCGCACCTCATCGAGGGAGGCGCCGTTCTGGATGGCCTGGGGCAGGCGCACATTGAAGTCGATCTCCAGATCCTCGACGAGCTCGGCGTCCTGCTCAATGAGCGCGCCTTCCACGCCTTCAAAGCGGGTGAGGTAGGTATCCTGAACGATCTCGATGGCCTCATCGGGCAGGCGCTCCGCATACTTGGCCACCACACGGTCAAGCCGTTGGTTGACCTCGATCAGCGTGGCCGTGGGGGTGGTTGCCTCGCGCGTGGCGACCTCCTGCAGCAGGCCCATGTCCTGGTACTTGGCGGCGACCTTCACGGCGCCCAGGGACTGCCAGAGCGTTTCCTCGAGCATGCCGAGTTCCTTGCGAACGTCGCCGATGGGCGCCTCCGCTTCAATGGCCTGGCGCACGCCGAACAGCCCCTGCCAGATCGAGGCGTAAAGGGGGATGTAGTTGGTTTCGATCGCCGAGTGAAATTTCACGGCCTCCCAGTGATCAATCACCATTTCGGGCTTGGCCGCTTCCAGGCCATCCGCCTCGTAGGTGTTGACGATGCCTTCTACCTGGGCGATCAGCCAGCCCACCTCTTCCGTGTATTCGTCCAGGTGGTCGGACATTTCGTTCACGTGTTCGCCGATGGCACCGTCAGCCTGCAGGCTAGCGGGCAGGAGGGTCAGGGCGAGGAAGCTGAAGAATAGGGCTTGCAGGGCTTTGCTGGGGCTCATGATTCCGATTCCAGAGGTAAGGGCGCAAATGCGAATGATACGCATCGCCCGTCACGGGGTAAACCGTACGAACTCAGGGCGTGGAGTTTCCCTGGCTGGCGGTTTTGGTGTGGCATGCAGCGTCCGATGCTTTACGACGCTTTTCCAGCGCGGGCAGGAGCAGGGCGAGACAAAAGACGCAGACGGTCAGATACGCGAAGAATAAGGTCAGACCAACGCCAAGGCCGGCGTGCTGTACACACAGCCAGGCACCCAGCGTAAGGCCGAGCCAGCCTACCAGGCGGAACAGCCAGCGGGGGGCGCCCTGCAGGGTTTTGCCCCCAAACAGCTGGCGCTGGTGGCGCGTCATGGCCAGGCACAGGCCCAGGGACCCCAGGGCCGTCAGCAGGAGCGCCATCAGGTGGCCTGGGCCTCTTCCACGGGGGCCGCGCTTGCCGCCTCGTCCTGCCGCTTGTTTGGGGCGGGTAGCGGCTCAGGCTGACGGCCGATCCACCAGGCTGCCAGCGCGAAACAGAGGCCGGTGCCCAGGGCAGCGAGGTCGAAGCCGGCCATGAGCCAATCACCGGACGGAATGCTCTGCGCCAGGCCGACCTCTGTGGTCAGCGCGTTGAGCACGGGGATGGCCAGGTAGGCAAAGGCCCCCAGCCAGGCGAGATCCCGCCAGGCGTCCCGGCTGCTGCGCAAGACCGGATAAATCAGGCATAGGGCCCAGGTGATGAACATCACGTGCGCCTCCCAGTCATGGCGATGTTCCAGGCCCAGGGGCAGGAGCCGGTTGGCCCAGAAATAGGCTGCGATGGCCACAGGCAGGCCGAAGATCGTGCCAATGTTCACGGCCTCTACGAAGCGAAAGCCGAAGCTCTGCGCCTGGTGCTCTTTCTTCCGGCGCTTGGCCGTCCAGTAGATGGCACCCGTGGCCACCATGGCCGTACCAATCAGCCCGGAAATCACGTAGAGCAGCCGGAGCACGGGGCCGGCAAAAATTCCTTCGTGGAGCGCAAGCATGACAAAGGCAAAGGTGATGACTTTGTTGCCTTCCGTGTCGGCGTCCTTGATGAGCTCGCCCGTGACACCACTGTAGATAGCCTGACCATCGGTACGCAGGAGGCCGTCGCTGAACCGGTTGACGGTGACGCGTGCGTTGGCGTCACCGGGAAATTCAACGTTCATGGACTGCACCCGACCCTCGCCCCACTCCTGCTCTACCGCCGCGGCAAGCTCGGCGAGGTCCATGAGCGGCGCCAGTGTACCCGCGCGTTCGGTAGGGGGCGGGCCCAGCAAGGTGCTGGTCTCAGCCTGCAGCTTTTGTGCATCGAAACCGTAGGTGCCCAGGGCGATGCCCGGCATCCAGACCGTGACCATAAAGATCAGGCCGCTGTAGGTGATCATGATCAGGAACGGCAGGGAGGACACGCTCAACAGGTTGTGCATGTCGAGCCAGGACCGCTGGCCTTTGTTGGGCCGAAAGGTGAAGAAATCCTTGAAGATCTTTTTGTGGACCACGATGCCCGTGAGCATGCCGACGAACATCAGCATGGTGAATACGCCCGCCAGCCGATAGCCCAGATCCCGATCGATGTAGTGGAACACATAGTGCATGCGGTACAGCAGCTGACCGCCACCGGTGTCGCGTTCACTCTTCGCCAGTGGCAGGCCCGTGTTGGCGTCGAGCTGCTCGTTGACGTTGCGGTCCTCGGGACCGGCCTCCTCATGATCTTCCGGTCGCGGCATTTGGGCGAAGACACTCAGCTGCGGGGCTTCGCGACCTGATGCCGGTGTAATGAACCAGCGATTTGCGCCCGCCGCGTGTTGCTCCAGGTACGCCTGGGCCGTCTTTGTCGCCTGTGCGATCGGCACCGGATCGGCCGGCGGCGGCGCGACCTCCATCCAGTGATCGATTTCCTCATCCAGGTAGCCCAGCGTCCCGGTCAGGAACATGAAATAGAGCACCCAGCAAAATACCAGGCCGGACCAGGTATGAAGCCAGGTCATGCTTTGACGGAATGCGCCTTTCATGCGGGGGTCTCCAGGAGGTAGAGCAACCAGGCCCCGCCGCCGGTCACAATGATGGCGGCGGTCAGGCCCAGCCATACGGTGCGCAGCCGTTCAACGCTGAACACCCACATAATGATGGCGACGTAAATCAGGAAGCTCGCAAACGTGCCGATTGCAGCGCCGGTCAGCCGCTCACCGGGGAGCGCCAGCGCGAGCAACACGGCGGCCGTGTTGGTGAGGATGAAAGCAGGCAGGATTGCAGCGACGACCCGTGAGGTCACATGCCAGCGTCCGGGTGCCTTGCGGGCGGTCGCGACGCTCATGGGGCGCAGGCCGCTTGCGGCTTGTGCATGCACCTGTGCTCGCTGGGTGGCCTTGCGTGCTGGTACGCAGAAATGGCGGTGATGTTGATTATCATTAGCAACAGTATACCGTGAATTTCTGAAGGTCAGATGACGCTGGCATGCATGGTGGGGTGATCGGTGGTTTAGCCCTCAGCAGGGGGCGGGCGCTGCTGGGTTTGAGGTCGCAGTCGGCAAGCGTTTCAGCCAGTGAATATAGGCCTTCTACGGCGTTTTAATCATTCAACAGCGCCCATTGCGTGCGCAGAGGCAGCATACCAAAGCGATGCGAAAGGCGTGTTTTCGGTACGACTGTATGGACGCGGCATAGCCGATAAAAACGTTTCCATATTGCGAATCATTCGCATTTATATTAGGATTTCTCCACGCCCCACTTCGGTGTCATGAGCAGCTCCTTGTCACTGTCGCTTGCGTAATCGTTCAACAGGTTCAGTAGGCGTAACGCAGTTCGACGCCAAACACCCGGGGGTTGTTGACGGCGAAGAAGGGCTGCGGTGTCAACGCCTCACTGCCGCTTGCCGTGCTGACGGAGGACAGGGTCTGGCGCATCGCAAAGCGCTCATCGAACAGGTTGTCGACGAAGGCCGCGAGGCTCCAGTTCGTCCAGCGATAACCGCCGCGCGCGTTGACCAGGGTGTAATAACCGACCTTGTTGCCGGCCAGGTTCGTCACGTCAGAGAACTGGCTGCTGGCATAGCTGAGGTTTCCGCTCGCGAACCAACCGCCGCCCTGATCCCAGCTCAGACCGATGGAAAAGGTGGTCTGCGGCGCGCTGTTGAATTCATTGCCTGCGAGGTTGGCATAGGTGGGGTCGTCCGGGTTAACGGGATCGCCGTTTTCGTCGATCGCAAAGGGAAAGTCCTTGAACTCGGTCTGCACCAGGCCCAGCGTGGCAAAGGCGGCGAGCGTATCGGTGATCACCCACTGAGCCTCGACTTCCAGGCCGTAAATTTCTGACTGGCCCGCGTTGAGGGTGAGCGAATCAAAGACGAAGCCCGTGGGGCCCGGGACCGTGACCTGCTGGTCCTGCCAGTCCGAGAAGAACAGGTTAGCGTTCACAATCAGGCTCTGGTCCAGCCACTCGGACCGCCAGGCCAGCTCGTAGTTGTCCAGGTATTCTGGGTCGAAGTCGAGCAGCTGCACCGGCTCTCCGGGCACGGCCCTGATATAGCTGCCACCCGCCCGATAGCCCCGTGCGTAGGTGAACGACAGGGTGCGCAATTCGTCGAAGCGGTAAAGCACCGATGCCCGGGGCAGCCAGGCGTCGAATTCGGCGCTCGTCGGTTCATCCTGTGTGGGCGGAAAGGCCAGGCTGCAGGGCAAGCCCCCAAAGCCGGGGAAGGACGGGTCAATGACGCAGTCGGGAGGGATGACCGTGGTTTCACCGGTCGATCCGGTATCGCTGAACTCTTCTTCGTCATAGCGGATGCCAGCGGACAGAGACCATGCCTCGTTGATGTCCCAGGTCACGTCGGCGAAGAGCGCACGGTTTTCCGTGGAGTCTTCCTGGAAGGTGTCGAAGATGGCGATTGAGTTCGGCGGAACGGGCGGCAGGCCGAACAGCGCGAGCGGAAACTGAAAGACGCTCTGGAAGGTGCCTTCAGTTTCGAACCAGTAGGCGCCGACCCAGCCGTAGACGTCGCCAAAATCAAAGGCAGCGCGCAGCTCGGCGGTGGTCGTGTCGTCCGGCGCATCTCCAACCCCCAGGGCGCCGAAGTATGTGTCCCGCTGGGAGTCCTCATGGGTGACCAGGCCGAACAGGTCCCAGCGGTCGTTGAGCTCGAAGCTCAGATCGAGGTAGCTGCGGTGCACCGTAT
>JBCDHO010000048.1:0-10897 GCA_038749855.1 Pseudomonadota bacterium | reverse complement strand
TGCAGAAGATGATGAAGAAGTTCGGCAAGGGCGGCATGGCCAAGATGATGAAGCAGCTCAGCCGTATGCAAGGCGGCGGACCCGGCGGCATGGGGGGCATGGGCGGCCCCCCGGGACGTTTCCGACGCTGAAAGGTGATCAGGCCGCTCCGCTGTGCGGTCGGCCCAACGTTCGGCTCAGCGGTGGAGGTATTCCTTGAGAAAGCGCTCCGCGTTGACCGTATAGACCAGCCAGAACTCGCCGTCGTCCTCGGTCATATCGCGGTATTTCATGCCGAGCTTCTGCAGGATGGTGATGGACGGGAGGTTTTCCCGCATGACCCGTCCGATGATTTCTTCCAGGCCAAAGCGCCGAAAACCCGCTTCGAGGCAGGCGCGAGCCGCCTCCGTGGCGTAGCCGGCCGCCCAGTAGCTGCGGAAAAACCGAAAACCCAGGTTGACCTCCCCGCTGTCGGCTTCACGCCGCAGGCCGCAGAAGCCCATGAAGGCCCCGGTTTCGCGGTCCGTGACGGCCCAGCGGCCGAAGCCATCGCGCTCGTAGTGGTCGTAATGGCGGAGAAAGTAACGCGCAGAGGCCGGGTCGGTGAAGGTGCTATCCCCGGTATAGCGCATGACCTCGGGGTCGGAATTGAGGCGGAAGAGGTCGTCAGCGTCTTCCGCGCTGAACTCCCTCAGATGCAGCCTGGGGGTATCGATCGTGAAACCTGAACTGCTCAAGCCTGGTGCTCGATGGCGCCTGCCGCTCCCTCACACGGGCTCAGGTTAGCCAGTCCGGTCCACCTCGGCAAGTCCCTGATTCTTCGTAGGGGAACGCCCAGCCCCCCCGATTGGCGTCGGACAAAATTCGTGTCAGGGGCTTGTTTTCTTTTGCGCCGTTTCGCGTTAGAATGCCCGGCTTCCTTAAGCAGGTTCAGGCGGTCGTGCGCGCGTGCTTTCCGCCAGCGGTGCGATCCCGAACGCTTCTTCCTGCGCACCGCGGCGCCCATCGCCCCGGTGCGACAGGAACAACGCGCCAGGAACAACGCGTCATCAACAAGGGACGCACCTTGGAATTTTAACGTTCACGGGCCGTCGCGAGGCCGCCTGGGAACCGGCAGCACCCTGCAAACGGGCCCCAGGGCCCTGCACCGGTGGCGCCAATTTGCAGAAACAAGCCTTTAAAAACAGGTTATTGAACAATGGTCAAGATTCGTTTGTCGCGCTCCGGCGCCAAGAGAAAGCCGTTCTACCACATCGTGGTCACGGACAGCCGCAACAAGCGCGACGGTCGTCGTATCGAGCGCATCGGCTTCTTCAACCCCGTGGCCCGAGGCCAGGAAGAACGCCTGCGCCTCGATATCGAGCGCGTGGAGTACTGGACGGGCGTCGGTGCACAGCTGAGCGAGCGTGTCCGTCACCTGGTCAGCGAAGCCCGCGGCGCAGCCGCAGCTTCCTGAGCCCGTAACGGTCTCGGCAGTGCGTCTGCGGACGGCTGTCGCCGACGGGGCAGAAGGGTTGTAAGGGGGTCGCCATGAACACGCGCGATCCCGAAGAAAAGAACGACGAGGTGGTGCTGGGCTATGTGTCCGGCGTCCACGGGCTGAAAGGCTGGGTCAAGGTGTTTTCCTACACCGACCCGCGCGACGCCATCCTCGACTACCGCCCCTGGCGGATGGGTCGGGAAGGGGAAGCCAGCCAGGTTGTGAACCTCGAACGGGGTCAGCCCCACGGCAAGACGATCATCGCGGCACTGCCCGGTGTGACCACGCCGGAGGCGGCCCGGGCCCTGGTGGGTGACGAGATTCGCTATCCCCGGGACGAAATGCCTGAGAGCGGGCAAGGGTCCTGGTACTGGTCGGACCTGCTGGGCCTGGCGGTGATCAACCGCGAGGGTGTTCAGCTGGGGACCGTCCGTCAAATGATCGAAACCGGTGCCAACGATGTGATGGTGCTGGCCGGCGAGCGGGAGCGGCTAATCCCCTTCGTCATGGAGCAGGTGGTGCAGGCGGTCGACCTGGCCGCGCGCGAGATTCGCGTGGACTGGCACCCCGATGACTGAGGCATGAAGCGCTTCGACGTCATCACGCTGTTCCCGGAGGCGTTTCGGGCCATGGCCGGGCTGGGCGTTACGGGTCGGGCTTTTGAGTCCGGGCTGGCGCTGTTGGAGACCTGGAACCCCAGGGAGGATGCGACCGACCGGCACCGGACCGTCGACGACCGACCCTACGGCGGCGGTCCCGGCATGGTGATGGCGGTTGAGCCGCTGGGCACCACGATCCGGAGGGCGCGGGCCGCAAGCCCCGGCACGCCAGTGAGCCTGCTGAGCCCCCAGGGGCGTCCGCTGGACCAGGCGGCGGTCAAAGAATTGGCGGAGCGGGATGCATTCATCCTGCTCTGTGGTCGCTACGAAGGCATCGATGAGCGCCTTGTGGTGAACGAGGTGGACGAAGAATGGTCCATCGGGGACTACGTCCTCAGCGGTGGCGAATTGGCGGCCGCGGTGCTCATCGACGCGGTGCTACGGCTGGTGCCCGGTGTGCTGGGCGACGTTGAGTCGGCACAGGAGGACTCCTTCATGGAGGGCCTGCTGGACCACCCGCACTACACGCGGCCCGAGGAGGTCGACGGCCAGCCGGTACCGGACGTGTTGCGTTCCGGCGACCACGCAGCCATCGCCCGCTGGCGGCGCCAGCAGGCACTGGGGCGTACCTTTGAGCGGCGCCCGGATTTGCTGGAGCGCCTGCAGGACGCCGGTGCGCTGGACGAAGCCAGCGCTGCGCTACTGGAGGAGTACCTCCGGGGCAGGCCGGAAAAGTAGGCGAGCAACAAGTCGGCGAACAACAAGTAGACGGGCAAGACAATGAGCAAGCGCAGGAGTCAGCCCGTACGGCTCCGGAAGCGTCGCAAGGCGGTTGCGACACGCTCAACCAGGAACAATTTGGGAACGATTCGGGCCGTGAGGCCCCATGTGGACAGGACAGAGCAATGAACATCATTGACGAAATCAACCAGGAACAGATGCAAAAGGACCTTCCGAAGTTCGCGCCGGGTGACACCGTCGTCGTGAACGTGAAGGTGAAAGAAGGCAACCGCGAGCGCCTGCAGGCGTTTGAAGGCGTGGTCATCGCCATTCGGAACCGCGGCCTGAACTCCGCCTTCACCGTGCGCAAGATGTCGCACGGCACGGGCGTGGAGCGTGTCTTCCAGACCTACAGCCCGCTGATCGACTCCGTGGTCGTGAAGCGCCGCGGTGACGTACGTCGCGCCAAACTGCACTACCTGCGCGGTCGCGAAGGCAAGAGCGCCCGCATCAAGGAAAAGCTCAACTGATCGGCGGCCCGCGCTGCGGGCCACCTGTCTTCCGGTCAAACGACCCGACGCGGCGCCGAGCGCTGGCCGGGGCACAAGACCGATACCGAGCGAGAGCCCCGGAAGTTCTGCTTCCGGGGTTTTTCTATGCCCGTTCTCCGGGAATGGGGTCCGACGCTTGAATCCCCGCCTGTCCCCCCTCATCTCAGCGTTCAGTCAAGAACATCACGGCCGCACCGGCTGAAAAATCAACACCATGAACGCTGAAACCATGACCGAAGCAACCCACAACAACGCCACGGAACAGCACGCGTTCCAGGCGGAGGTCCAGGAAGTCCTGAACCTCATGACGCACTCGCTCTACTCCAACAAGGAGATCTTTCTGCGCGAGCTGATCTCCAACGCCTCTGATGCCTGCGACAAGCTGCGCTTCGAGGCCCTCTCGGACGACAGCCTGCTGGCCGATGACCCGGAGCTGCGCATTGAGATCGAAGCAGACGAAGAAAAGCGTCTGCTCATCATCCGCGATAACGGCATCGGCATGAGCCGCGACGAGGTGATCGAGAACATCGGCACCATCGCGCGCTCGGGCACGCGCCGCTACCTGGAGCAAATGAAAGCTCAGCGGTCGCAGGGCAAGAGCGAGGACGGCAAGACCGGAGCCGTCGATGAGAACCTCATCGGCCAGTTCGGTGTGGGTTTCTACTCCTCCTTCATCGTGGCCGACAGCGTCACGTTGCTAAGCCGCAAAGCTGGCGCCGAAGCCGGCGAAGGTGTTCGCTGGCTGTCTTCTGGTGATGGCACCTACGAAATAGGCGACCTTGAGCTGCCGCGCCGCGGCACGGAAGTCATCCTGCACCTGAAGGAAGGGGAAGATGAGTTCCTGCAGAACTGGACCCTGCGTTCGCTGGTCTCCCGCTACTCAGACCACATCGGCTTTCCGATCCGGCTGAAGGAAGTGGTGCCGGCGGAGCCGCCCGCCGAGGACGCCGAAGACGGTAATGAGGCGCAGGCCCAGGAACCCACGATCGAGTGGAACACGATCAACCAGGCGTCGGCCCTCTGGACCCGTGCCAAACAGGACATCGAGGACGAGGAGTACACGGCGTTCTATCAGCACCTGACCCACGATAACGATGCGCCGCTGGCCTGGGCGCACAACACGGTGGAAGGCGCACAGAACTACACCTCATTGCTGTACCTGCCTGGCACCGCGCCGCTGGACTTCATGATGCAGCGCGACGAGCGCAACGGCCTGAAGCTGTACGTGAAGCGCGTGTTCATCATGGACGCGGCCGAGCAGTTGCTGCCGCACTACCTGCGCTTTATGCGGGGCGTGGTGGATTCAGACGACCTGCCCCTGAACGTCTCCCGCGAACTGCTGCAGGAAGACGACAACGTGGGCAAGATCCGCGCGGCCGTCGTCAAGCGCAGCCTCGACCTGCTGGGCAAGCTGGCCAATACGCAGGAAAAAAAGTTTGCCACCTTCTGGAGCCAGTTCGGCACGGTACTGAAGGAAGGCGTTGTCGAGGACATGACCAACCGCGAGAAGGTCGCAAAGCTGCTGCGCTTCACGTCCACCGCCGATGTGGATGCCGGCGACGTGGTCAGCCTCGAGGACTACGTGGCGCGCATGAAGGACGATCAGGAAACGCTCTGGTACATCACCGCCGACGGCCTGAACGCGGCGAAAAACAGCCCGCACCTGGAACTCTTCCGCAAGGAGGGCGTCGAGGTGCTGCTCATGCACGAGCGCATCGACGAATGGATGATGGGCTACTTCCCCGAGTTCGAGGGCAAGAAGCTCCAGTCCGTGGCCAAGGGCAACGTTGACCTCGGCAAGGAGGATACGCCCGAGGATGCCGACGAAGAGACGCCGGAAGTACTGACGCGTATTAAGGCTGTACTCGGCGAGTCAGTGGAAGACGTGCGCGCGAGCAAGCGCTTGACCGATTCTGCCTCCTGCCTGGTGCTGCCCGAGCACGAGATGGCGCTGCACCTGCGCCGCATGCTGGAACAGGCTGGCCAGGAGCTGCCGGACAGCAAGCCCGTGCTGGAAGTCAACCTCGACCACCCGCTGCTGAAGAAGCTGGAAGCGGCCGGGGAAGGGGACCTTGATGACTGGGCACAGACGGTGTACGAACAGGCGGTGCTGGCCGAAGGCGGGCAGCTGGACGATCCGGCGTCGTTTGTGGCGCGGATGAACCGGTTGATTCTCGCTGGTTAGTTTCGACCGGGTAAGCCCTTGCTGGAAAACGCCGCGCAGTGCGCGGCGTTTTTCGTTCCAGGCGTCTGATCGGTGCCGTTCAGAGCGGCCGGGTGGTGATCGCCTTATTCGAGATAGCGGTCCTGCAATGTCTTGAGGTCTGCTTCACTCAGGCCAAGGCCTTCGGATAGGTAGGCATCCACCGAGCCGTAAGACGATTCGACGCTTCGATAGAAGTTCTCAAGGTACTCCGGCCGCACGCCCAGTGAAGGCCAGACTGCCTCGGGCGGCATATTGGTTCCGTTGGCCGCATTGACCTGCGCGGCGATTTCCACCGCGGCGTTGTCCGCGTCCTTAAGCGCGTTGCTCATCATGAAATCTGCCTCGATCTCCTCGCGGGTCACGCCCAGGGCGGTGAGTACGAGGGCCGTGGTCACCCCGGTCCGGTCCTTGCCGCCGGAGCAGTGATAAACGACCGCTTCACCCTCGGGCTGCGCGAGCAAGACGTCGAACACCTCGCGCAGCTCTGTGGTGTAGTCGGTGGCGATGTAACCAAAGGCGTCGTAAAAGAGCCCGTCGGTTGCTTCTGCCGTGGCGGTACCACCCTTAATGCTGGCGCGCATGTCCGCGATCATTTCGTTTTCCGCTTCCATGATCGAGAAGTTATAGCGGGCCGGGCTTTTTCCCTCCGGCCATGCGACGGGGTGCGCTGTTGCCTCAGCCGTCGTTCTGATATCGACAATCGCGGTCACGTTCATGGCGTCCAGCTGGGCCATGCCGTCGGTGTCGATGCCGTCGATTTCCCCCGAACGAATCAGCTGTCCGGAGCGGACTGTTCGGCCGTCCGCGGTTCTTAGTCCACCGAGGTCGCGGGTGTTGGCGACCCCGTCCAGGGGGATGGCGCGGTCGGACTCTGCCAGGGCGGTGCCGGCCAGGAGTGTGAGCGACAGCGCAATCAGCCTACGCAAGGCGTTCTTTTTGGAAATCAACTTCATGGGAGGACTCCTGAGCTTGCTCATGCTGACCATAGAGCGTGTGGACCAGACCCTCCATCCGAAATCTGCCACAGACTGCGATTGTTGAATGAATTCATAGGGCTTCGGGTTTTGGCTCAAGGCTGTTTAATCTGTGTTTAATAAAACGTGACCAATACTTCACAAATATTAACCTAGCGTCGTGCGGCCGCCGTCGGCGGATACCGGGCTCGGCCAGTGCCTGGACCCTTTAAATGCACAACCTCACGTTGGGGGAATTCATGCAAAAGAAAGTACTTTCCGCGCTTATTACTTCGGCCTGCCTCGGTGCATCGCTGCAGGTCTACACGCAATCAGCCAGCGCTACGGACAGTAAGCCTGAGCGTATCAGCTCGCTGATGTCACACATGTCCGGCTCGGGGGTAACCAGTGCGGGCCTCCTTTCACTACCGGACATGCCAGTTTCTCCAGATGGCATGATTGTCATTGACGCGATCGCTGAGCACGACGCTGATGAGTTGCTTGCCGATCTTGAAGCAATGGGGATGCAGAACGCGTCCGTGTTCGGCCGCGTTGTTTCTGGGAGTTTTCCGGTTGACCGTATCCCCGAGCTTGAAAACATGGTCAGTCTGAACTCAGCGCAAATCTCTCTTGCTGTCGCAAACCGAGGCCTGGTTACAAGTCAAGGCGACGAGGCGCAGGGTTCTGATCGCGCCCGGCGTGAGGAAGGTGTTCGGGGGCGGGGGGTCACGGTAGGCGTGCTGTCCAATTCGTACGATTGCCTGGGCGGCGCAGCTACCGATATTGCGACACGGGATCTGCCAAGGGAGCGTCGCATTGAGATCCTGCAGGAGCAGTTTGCGCCTCCATGCCCCGATCCAGCTGCTGCGCCTTCGAGCACTGACGAAGGCCGTGCAATGATGCAAATCGCTCATGACGTGGCACCCAGGGCAAAACTAGCCTTCCACACGGCTTTCGGGGGACTAGCTACGTTCGCCAATGGAATCATTCGGCTCCAGGAAGAGGCCGGCGCGCAAGTCATAGTCGACGACGTAATCAATCTTGCAGAACCAATGTTTGCTGATGGCATTGTTGCGCAGGCGGCAGATCAAGTCGTTGCGAACGGATCAGCGTATTTTTCTTCCGCAGGCAATAACAGTACGGATTCTTACGAGAGTGTTTTCCGAGATTCGGGTGAAATTGGCGCGTCTGGGGGGATTGCGCATGACTTTGATCCAGGTCCGGGCGTTGACACTCGACAGTCTTTCATCCTGTCTCCGGGAACGACACTGATCGTTCTCCAGTGGGACCAGCCATACGCTTCAACAAGTTTGAATTCTCCAGGGTCAGCATCGAACGTCGATTTCATTGTTTACATTCAAGGCGCCCCATTGTTTTTCCTATCGGGAGAAACTGTGAACTTGGGAGGAAATCCAACCGAGATTATCGGGATCAGTCTCGGAGGTACTCAGGATTTGGAAATTGAGCTGGGGATTGAAGTTGTTGAAGGCCCTGTGCCCAACTTTGTGAAGTACGTGCAGTTCGGTGGCGCTCAGGGCGAATTCTTTGTTGAAAGTTCGACTTCATACGGCCATGCCAATGCTGCTGGTGCTTTCGCAACCGGTGCAGCTGCCTATTTTAATACGGCGGCCTTCAATCAAAACTGCCTGCCCGCTTGCCTGAACACGTTCTCTGCTCGCGGTGGTGTACCCATATTCTTCGATATTGATGGAAATCGCCTGCCAGAAGCGGATATTCGCCTGAAGCCGGAACTGGTGGGACCAGACGGCGGCAACACGACTTTCTTCCCGTTCACCGACAGCCCATTTGCAGATTTCGAAGGAGATGGTTTCAACAACTTTTTCGGCACTTCTGCTTCGGCCCCACACGTGGCCGCCGTTGCGGCACTCATGATCGAAGAGGAAGATGAAATCACTCCGGAAGGTATCTACGCCGTCTTGGAGGGCACCGCGATCGACATGGTGCCGATCGAGTTGGAAAACGGCACTGCCAACGCCGGCGCCAGCGAAGGCTTTGACTTCGACACAGGCTTCGGTTTCATCGACGCTGAAGCGGCCGTCGACGAGGCGGACGACTTCGAAGACTTCCTCGAAGACGACGATGACTCGGACGACGACGATGACGACTTCGAAGACGACGACGATCGTGATGACGACGATGACGATGATGATGACGACGACGATTGATTCGTAGCGTCTGAAATCTGAGTCAGGGAAAAGCGCCGCCTTCGAGCGGCGCTTTTTTCATGGGGCGGCGGGTGGTCTATGCTATTCGGTCGACACCCCTCATCGCCAGCAACGGTGTGACCAGGACAAGGCAGCAATGAGTGTGCGCATCGACAAGTGGCTCTGGGCGGCCCGTTTCTTCAAAACCCGTTCGCTCGCCCGCAACGCGGTGACCGGGGGCAAGGTGCGTCTTAACGACGCGCGCGCCAAGCCGGCCAAGACCCTCGAGGTCGGTGATGAGCTTCGCATCCAGCGCGGCGAGGAAACCTGGGTGGTGCACGTGGAGGCGCTGTCAGACCGCCGTGGGCCTGCCAGCGAGGCGCAGAAGCTCTACCGGGAAACCGAGGAAAGCCGCACCATGCGCGAGGCACTGATTGAGCGTCGCAAGGCCGAGCGGGCCGCCATGGGTGATCGGCATCGGCGGCCGGACAAGCGTCAGCGGCGGCAGATCATTCGTTTTCGGCAGGATCGGGACGGGTAGGGCTTCGTTGCGCCAAGGCCCTGTAGGCTTGAGCCTCGCGGCCAGACTAATCGCCTTCTGAAAGGTCCTTCAGCCGGTAGAGCGCCTCCAGCGCCTCCCTCGGCGTAAGATCATCCGGATCGATGTCGGTCAGCGCTTCCTGCAAGGCACCGGCACGCGCGTCGTTGTCGTCCTCCAGTTCCTCTTCAGACTCGCTGATCAAGGCTGCCCCGGAAAACAGGTTCATCTGCGGCCCACTGTCCCCCTGAGCCTCCAGCATGGCCAGGTGCCGTCGTGCACTCCGCAGCACGCCTTTCGGCACGCCAGCCAGGGCTGCTACCTGGAGTCCGTAGCTCTGGCTTGCCGGCCCTTCCTCGACGGAATGCAAAAACACGATACGGTCGCCGTGCTCCACGGCGCGCAGTTGCACGTTGGCGACGCCCTCGCGCTCAACCGCCAGCTGGGTGATTTCAAAATAATGCGTCGCGAACAGCGTGTAGGCCTTCACCTTCGTGGCCAGGTGGTCCGCGCAGGCCCAGGCGAGGGCCAGGCCGTCATAGGTGCTGGTACCGCGGCCGATCTCGTCCATGAGCACGAGGGATTCTTCCGTGGCGTTGTGCAGGATATTGGCGGTCTCGGTCATCTCGAGCATGAAGGTGGAACGGCCGCGTGAGAGGTCATCACCGGCGCCGATGCGCGTGAAGATGCGGTCTACCGGACCGAGGCGCGCTGCCGTGGCCGGCACCCAGCTGCCCGCGTGGGCCAGCAGTACGATCAGCGCGGCCTGGCGCATGTAGGTGCTCTTGCCGCCCATGTTCGGCCCCGTGACAACAAGCATGCGCCGTTCCGGGTCCAGCCGCATGTCGTTCGGCGTGAAAGGATCAGACTGCACCGCCTCAATGACCGGGTGGCGCCCGGCCGCGATCTCGATGCCCGGTTCCGTACGCAGCTCCGGCTGGCAGAACTGCAGGGCCAGGGCCCGCTCGGCGAAGGCGCAGAGCACATCGAGGCGCGCGAGGCCCGCGGCCATGGTCTGCAGCCCCGGTAGCACCCCTTGCAGCTCAGTGACCAGGGTCTCAAAGCAGTGCAGCTCGCGCGTCAGGGCGCGCTCGCGTGCGGACAGCACCTTGTCCTCGAAGGCCTTGAGTTCCTCGGTGATATAGCGCTCGGCGGACTTCAGGGTCTGGCGGCGCGTGTAGTGGGTCGGCGCCTTGTCCGCGTGGATCTTTGACAGCTCAATGTAATAACCGTGCACCCGGTTGTAGCCGACCTTCAGCGTGCCCACGCCCGTCGCCTCCTTTTCCTGCGCCTCGTAGCGCAGCAGGAAGTCATTGGCGTTTTCCGACAGGGCGCGCAGTTCGTCCAGCTCCAGATCGAAACCCTCGGCGATCATGCCGCCGTTGCGGGTCAGCACCGGCGGCTCCTCGACCAGGGCCCGCTGCAGCAGGTCCTCTACGTCCGGAAACAGCTGAATCGCCCGGCGAAGCTCGTCGAGCGATTCGTTATTCGACGAAGAAAGCGTCTGATGCACCGTCGGCAGACAGCCGAGGGTGCCGCGCAGCGTGGACAGGTCGCGCGGCCGCGCCGAGCCCAGGCCAACGCGGCTGAGGATGCGCTCCACGTCATGGTAGTCATCGTCGATGACCACCCGCAGCGGCTTCGCGTCGACTTTGACGCCCGCACGGATCTGCTGCGCGTTGCTGTCCTCGTGCTTCGTCCGAAGG